>CALWYR010000181.1 GCA_944385805.1 uncultured Oscillospiraceae bacterium | reverse complement strand
TGTTCGAGGCATGGATGCAACGCATCATGGAACGACTTGACCGTCAGGATAAAATCATCTCAGTGCTGATAAACAAGGATGCCGCCGGCATGTCCCTCATCGACTGGGAGGCCGAGTGGGCCGAGAGCGGCACCGCCCTGGCTGTGGGCATGGTAGCCGCCGCCGTCTGCGTAGTCGGCTTCCTCTGCGCCGTCGCCGCCGAGATGGCCGCCACCGCCGGCATCAACTTCGTCGACTGGGAGGCCGAGTGGGCCGAGAGCGGCACCGCCATCCTCGTCGGCATCATCGTGGCCGCCGTCGTCGCCCTGGTTGTTCTCGTGGCGATGAAGAAGAGCGCCGAAAAGCGCGCCGCGGCGGAATAAAGACATGAACGCGGTTGAGATAAGCGGCCTCAGCTTCACCTATCCCGGCGCTGCTCAACCCACCCTGCGCGACATAAGCCTCAGCATAGAAAAAGGGGACTTCCTCGCGGTCGTCGGCAACAACGGCTGCGGGAAGTCCACTTTGTGCAAGGCCCTCAACGGCCTCATCCCCCACTTCATCACGGGCAGGTTTGAAGGCCGCGTCCTTATAGACGGCGAGGACACGCTCGGGCTAGACGTGGGCTCGCTCGCGCGCAAGGTGGGCTATGTGTACCAGGACTTTGAAAACCAGATAGTGCGCCCCACGGTGCTCGACGACGCCAGCTACGCCTGCCTCAACTACGCCATGCCCGACTACCTCGAGCGCGGCAGGGCGGCCCTCGAGCGCTGCGGCCTCGCCGGGCGCGAAGCTGAGTACGTCTGGCAGCTCTCCGGCGGGCAGACGCATCTGCTGGCCCTCGCCGGGGCGCTGAGCCTCGAGCCGGAGGTGCTCATACTTGACGAACCCATAGCCCAGCTCGACCCCGGCCACGCCGACAGGATATACGAGGTCCTCAAGCGCCTCAACGAGGACTGCGGCAAGACCATCATCGTCATAGAGCACCACACCGAGTACATCGCCGACTACTGCCGCAGGGTCGTGCTCATGCGCGACGGGGAGATACGCTGGGTGAAGCCCACGGACGAGGCCCTGCAGTGCGTGGACGAGCTCGTCGAGTGCAACATCTTCCCGCCGCAGGTGACGCGCGCTGCCCGCGCGCTTCAAGAGCGCGGCGTCTATACCGCCGGGCACCTCCCCACCACGGTGGAGCAGGGCCGCGAGGCCTTCGGGGATCTGGTATATACTCCCGCGCCCGCCCGGCCGCTCCCGGCGCGCTCGCAGGAAAACGCCGTGGAGTTTGCCGGCGTCTCCCTCGCCTACCGCAGCGTCAAGGGCGAGGGGCACACGGTCTTCGACGGGCTGGACCTCGAGATAAAGCGCGGCGAGCGCGTGGCGCTCATCGGCTCCAACGGCGCGGGCAAGAGCACGCTCATGAAGCTGATGGTCGGCCTGCTGCGGCCGCAGTCGGGCGAGGTGCGGCTCTTCGGCGAGACCATAGGCGAGAGGAAGGCCGAGGATATCGCCCGGCACATCTCGCTCGTCTATCAGAACCCGGAGCAGATGTTCATCAAGGACTCCATACGCGCCGACATCGCCTACGCCATGCAGGTGCGCGATGTGCCCGACTGGGAGCGGCGCACTGGGGAGCTGCTCGCGCGCTTCCGGCTCACGGAGCTCGCCGGGAGGGACGGCCGCCTCATGAGCGGCGGGCAGATGCGAAGGGCCTCCCTCGCCATAGGCATAGCCCTCAACCCCGGCATACTGCTGCTCGACGAGCCCACGGCGAACCTCGACATCGCCACGCGCCGCGAGATCATGGACGTGCTCGAGGACATTAAGGACATCATCCAGACCGCCGTCATCGCCACGCACGACATGCAGCTCGTCTGCCAGTGGGCCGAGCGGCTTATAGTCCTCTCCGGCGGTAAGGTCGTGGCCGACGGCACGCGCGACGAGATTTTCGCCGACGCGGCCCTCGCCGAAACGGTCGGTATACGCCCGCCGGAAATTTTCTCTATGGCCCGGGTACTCAAACCGGACGCTTTGTGTTATACTGTCGGCGAGTTCGCCGACTGCTTCGGGAGGGGAGCCAAGTCATGACCAAGACGACTCAGAAGCTCAGCGAGAACCTGCTCGACAAGTTCTCCATGGACTTCCTGCGCAGACAGGTGCTCAAGAACGCCTACGGCAACGACGACACGGTCATCGCCGCGCTCGACCCGAGGATACTGCTGGCCTGGTACCTCTTTTTCGGGCTTGTGCCCTGGTTCGCGGACAGCCTGCCCTTCCTGCTCAGCTGCTTCCTGCTCGTGATGGTGACAACCGTCATGGCGCGCGTGGCGGGGCTGGTGCTCTTTATCTTCGCGCTGGGCGTATTCTCGCAGACGGGCTACCTGCTCATCGTCACGCTCATCTTCGGCGGCGACGCGAGCGCCGTTGAACCTCTGCTGATACTCACGCTCAAGGTCGCGACAGTCTCGCTCGCGAGCGTGACCGTCTTTTCCGGCCTCGACCCGGACAAGCTCTCCAACGGGCTCATGTGGTACGGCTGCCCCGAGCGGCTGAGCTTCTCCATCTCCTACGCCTACCGCATGCTGCCCATGCTCATGGAGGAGTTCCAGAACGTGCTCCTCAGCTACCGCCTGCGCGGCAACCCGCCGGCGCGCGAGAATTTCTCCGGCAAGGTGAAATACCTCTGCTACCAGGTAAAGATAGTCATGCAGAGCTTCTACCCGCTCATGCTCAACACCGCCAAGCGCTCGCGCACCACCGTCGAGGCTCTGGAGATGCGCGGCTACCGCTACGCGGCGAAGAACAAGTCCGTCAGGAAGATAAAGCTCGCCGCGCTCAAGGTGAGCTGGAACGACTGGATTTTCCTCACCGCCGGCGTCCTCGTCGCCGCCCTCGGCGCCCTC
This sequence comes from uncultured Oscillospiraceae bacterium, assembly GCA_944385805.1. Taxonomy (GTDB): domain Bacteria; phylum Bacillota; class Clostridia; order Oscillospirales; family Oscillospiraceae; genus Scatomorpha. The sequence goes on along the minus strand of CALWYR010000181.1, from coordinate 5,659 downwards.
GTCTCAACGCTCATCTGAAAGAAGGATTACCTTGCGTCTTGATTTCCACACCCACGGCAAGCTCGCCAAGAAGCTGCCTTTTTCCGCGCAGTACACCGACTGGCTCTTTGCCGAGGCCAAAAACGCCGGGCTCGACGCGCTCTGCCTCACGGAGCACTTCAACACCCTCGGCTTCGCCGAGGTCTACGGCTACATAGCCTCCGTCTCCCGCCGCGAGGGCGACGCGCTCGTGCTGGAAAACGGCCTCATGGTCTTCCCCGGCATGGAGACCGACGTCGCCGAGGGCGGGCACATCCTATGCGCCGGCCCGCTCGAGGCCATATTGGAGCTCAACTCCCGGCTCGAGCCGCACAAGACGCCGGGGCGCTTCCTGCCCTTCGCGGAGCTCATGGACCTGTTTGAGCAGTACCCCGTCCTCGTCGGCTGCGGCCATCCCTTCCGCGCGCCGGGGCGCGTGCCCGAGCTGCCGGACGAGCAGCTCAGGCGTCTGAAGTTCCTCGACCTCAACGGCAAGGACCTCGCGCTCGACCGCGAGCGCACGGAGGCGCTCACCCGCGCCCTCGGCGAGAGGCTGGACCTGCCCGTAGTCTCCGGCAGCGACACGCACCAGGCCGTGCAGTACGGCTGCGTCTCCACCGTCTTCGAGCGGGATTTCAGCACTGTCGGGGACATGTACGCCGAGATGCTCGCCGGGCGCTACAGGATAGAGCTCGCCGCCGACGCCGCCTTCCGCGTGCGCACCGCGGCCATCCTCAAGCGCTCGCTCAAGGAAATCCACGCCCTGGGCGGCGACTACGTGCAGATATTGACGGCGCGGAGCGCCTGAGGAGGTTGCCATGGAGCTCGCCATTCCCGTCCCCACCGCCGAGCTCACGCGCGCGGAGCGGAGGATACTCGAATATATCAACACCAATACGGACAGCTTCCTCTTCCTCAGCATCGGCCAGCTGGCCGAGAAGCTGGAGGTCTCCGACGCCACCGTGAGCCGCTTCGCGCGCCACGCCGGCTGCCGGGACTTCAAGGCGCTCAAGAGCCTGGTGCTCGAGCAGAGCGGCGGCCCCGCGGCCAAGGTCGCGGCCACGCTGACGCAGTCCGATGGCGAGTTCTCGCCCGCCCGGTGGCTCGAGCGGCAGAAGCTCTGCCTTGAAAAGACGGCGGAGCTGCTCTCCGCAGAGGAGTTTGAGCGCGCCGCGGCCGCCGTAGCCCACGCGCGGAGGGTCTTCGTCCACGGCAAGAACGCCTCGGCCTCGCTCGCGAAGCTGCTGCACTTCCGCCTGCGCCGGCTCGGGCTCGACGTCCACCTCCTGCCCGGCGGCGGCAGCGAGCTGCTCGAGGGCCTGGCCTCGGCCGGCGAGGGCGACCTCGTCATACTCTTCAGCTTCTCCAAGCTCTCGGGCGAGGGCCGCGTCATACTCGAGCTCGAGCGCGAGAGCGGTTACTCCACGCTGGCCTTCGTGAGCCGCACCTGCATGCCCATAGAGCAGCGCGCGGACATCAGCCTCTACGTCTACCGCGGCGAGGAGCGCGAGTACCACTCCATGGCCGCCCCCGCCGCCGTGCTCGACGCCCTCGTCGTCGCCGTGACCGGCGAGCTGGGCCAGCGCGCCGTCGACAGCCTCGAAAACCTGCACAAGCTCAAAAAGCGCTGCTTCGCGGAAAAATAATTAAGCGGGCCGCGGCGGGGCGAAGCTCCCTCCCGCCGCCCGCACACGCGCGAGGGGCGCCTTCCCGCGGGAAGGCGCCCCTCGCGCGTTATCCGGCCCCGTACAGCGCTCAGGCGGCGCGGCTGCGCGCGCGCTTCATGCGCCAGGGCTTGGCATAGGCGGGATAGCGCTCCACGGGCACGGGGTAGAAGTCGAGGCCGAGCACCTCGCCGCTGACGGCGTCTACGTAGCAGTCGTAGTGCATCTCCTGCGAGCTGAAGCTCAGCTCCCAGCAGCCGCCGTCGAGGCTGTCGCTCTCAAAACGCGCTGCGCCGAGCCCGGTCTCCCTCAGGGCGATGGCGCGGGCGGTGCTGAGGTCTATGTTGCAGTTGTTGGCGTTAGTCATTTTAATGTTCTCCTTTGAGGCGTTTTTGTTTTGATGGCTATACTATAAGGCAGAAACATTAAAGTAACGTTAAAAGAAAAAGAAAATATTTTAACAAAGCACAAAGACGCCGGAGTGGGGGACTCCGGCGTCTTTGCAATAATTCGGGGGGCTGCCGGGACGGCGTGGGGGGACGCTCTCCCGGCATGTCTCGCGTCGTGGGGGCTGACGCGGGACAACAATGAAAAAGAGAGGGGAAAAAGAGGTGTGCCGACGGCTCTCGCCGTCTACGTGTGTTATAATACAGGGAAATAACTAACGAGTCATTAGAATTTTATGAGCAAAGCGTGAATTTGTGTGAATTAACTTTGAACAAATCCGCCTCTGGCTCTTGCGCTCGGGCGGAGATGACTATATAATGTTCAAGGCTGTGATTGTTCCGAGCCGGAGCACGGCACACACTGGATAAGAAGGGAAAGTAATGAACAAGAAAAACATAGGCGCCGAGCCAATCTACGACGCCCGCGCGCTGGGAGCGCCGCGGATGTTCGTGCTCGGCGTGCAGCACATGTTCGCCATGTTCGGCGCGACGGTCATGGTGCCGACGCTGACGGGCCTCTCCGTGAGCACGACGCTGCTCTTCGCGGGCCTCGGCACGCTGCTCTTCCACCTGCTGGCCAAGGGCAAGGTCCCGGCCTTCCTGGGCTCGAGCTTCGCCTTCATCGGCGGCTACAACGCCATCGCGCCCATGCTGACCGACGCCGCCGGCAGCGCCACCGTACCCAACGCGGAGCTTTTGCCCTACGCCTGCTTCGGCGTGGCCTGCTCGGGCCTGCTGTACCTCGTGCTCTCCGCCCTCTTCAAGGTCTTCGGCGTCAAGCGCGTCATGCGCTTCTTCCCGCCCATCGTCACCGGGCCCATCATCATCGCCATCGGCCTCTCGCTCTCGAGCAGCGCCATAAATAACTGCGAGGCCAGCTGGCCCGTGGCCCTCGTTGCCATCGTCGTGGTCATAGTCTGCAACATCTGGGGCAAGGGCATGATAAAGATTATACCCATCCTCATAGGCGTCATCGTGAGCTACATAGTCGGCGCGGCCGCCGGGCAGGTGGACTTCAGCGCCGTGCGCGAGGCCGCCTGGATAGGCGTCCCCGTCGTGTGGGAGGAGACCGTCTTCGGCCTCTTCGGCCGCAGCGGCCTGGACACCGGCCTGCTCATCTCCTCCGCCGTCACAATAGTGCCCATCGCCCTCGCCACGATGGTCGAGCACATCGGCGACATGTGCGCCATCTCCTCGACCTGCGAGCGCAATTATATTGAAGACCCCGGCCTGCACCGCACCCTGCTGGGCGACGGCCTCGCCACCAGCCTCGCCGCGCTCTTCGGCGCGCCGGCCAACACCACCTACGGCGAGAACACCGGCGTGCTCGCGCTCAGCCGCGTCTTTGACCCGCGCGTCATACGCATCGCCGCCGTGCTCGCGATAGTCGTGAGCTTCTGCCCCAAGTTCGCCGAGATAGTCCACGCCATGCCCACCGCCACTATAGGCGGCGTCAGCCTCGTGCTCTACAGCATGATCAGCGCCGTCGGCGTCCGCAACGTCGTCGAGAACCGCGTCGACTTCACCAAGAGCCGCAACGTCATTATCGCCGCGCTGATACTCGTGCTCGCGATCGGCATCACCTACTCCGGCTCCGGCGGCATCCACGTGGGCCCGATCAGCTTCTCCGGCCTCGCCACCGCCGCCATCGTCGGCATCACCCTCAACGCCGTACTTCCCGGCAAGGACTATGAGTTCGGCGCCGACCTCCAGGGCGACACCAGCGTCAACTTCAAGGTGTAAGGAAGGATACAATTGCTCACACTCACCACCAGCGTCCAATATCTCAAGGGCATAGGCGAGGCCAAGGCAAAGGCCCTCGCCCGGGTGGGCGTGCGCAATCTGGGGGATTTGCTCGACTATTTCCCCCGCTCCTACGAGGACCGCAGCACCATACTTCCCATCGCCGGGCTGCTCGAGGGCGAGAACGCCTGCGTCCGCGCGATGATAACCACGGAGCCGGAGCTCAGCCGCATCCGCCGCGGCATGGAGCTGCTGCGCTTCCGCGTCTCGGACAGCACCGGGACGATGACCATAACCTACTTCAACCAGGCCTGGCTCAAGCAGAAGCTGCGCCGGGGTGGGACTTACGTCTTCTTCGGCCGCGCGCAGGCGGTGGGGCGCAGCTTCGCCTTCACCAACCCGGTCTTCGAGCCGGAGGAGACGGCGGGCGCGGTCACGGGGCGCATAATGCCCGTATACCGCCTCACGAGCGGCATCAGCCAGAGCCTGCTCTCGTCCGCCATGCGCCGCGCCCTCGACGAGTGCGGCATGCTGGCGCGCGACGGCGTGCCCCCGGCGGTGGAGCGGCGCTATGGGCTCTGCTCCACGCGCTACGCCTATGAGAACATCCACTTCCCGGAGGACAAGCGCGCCCTGGCCCTGGCCCGGCAGAGGCTGGTCTTCTCCGAGCTCTTCACCCTAGTCTGCGCGCTCTCGCTGGTGCGAGGCGAGGGCAGCGGCCGTCCGGGGCTCAAATTCGCCCCGGCGGACTTCGCGCCCTTCTACGCCTCGCTGCCCTTCACTCCAACGGGCGCGCAAAAGCGCGCCATCGCCGAGTGCGCGGAGGACATGTCCTCCGGCCGGGCGATGAACCGGCTGGTACAGGGCGACGTCGGCTCCGGCAAGACCCTTGTGGCCGCGGCGCTTATATGGTACGCGGCGCAAAACGGCTTCCAGAGCGCCTTCATGGCCCCCACCGAGCTGCTGGCCGAACAGCACTACGCGACCCTCACCGGCCTGCTCTCGCCCTTCGGCGTCGAGGTGGTGAAGCTCACCGGCTCCATGAGCCCAAAGGCCAAGCGCGAGGCGCACGCCGCCCTCGCCGGAGGCTCCGCCCAGCTGGCCGTCGGCACCCACGCGCTCATCAGCGGCGGCGTGGAGTTCAAGCGCCTGGGCCTCGTCGTCACCGACGAGCAGCACCGCTTCGGCGTGGCGCAGCGCACGGCCCTCGCCGGCAAGGGCGAGCGCACCCACGTGCTGGTCATGTCGGCCACGCCCATACCGCGCACGCTGGCGCTCATCATCTACGGCGACCTCGACGTCTCGCTCATAGACGAGCTGCCGCCGGGCAGGCAGCGGGTGGACACCTTCGCCGTAACCGGCGCGTACCGCCGCAGGCTCAACGCCTTTATAGAGAAGCTGGTGGGCGAGGGCCGGCAGGTCTTCGTCGTCTGCCCGGCCATAGAGGCGGACCCCGAGACGACCGCTAACCTCGTCACCGCCGAGGAGCACGCCGCCGAGCTGCAGAAGGCCCTGCCCGGGCTCCGGGTGGAGTGCATACACGGCAAGATGAAGCCCCGCGAGCGCGACGCCATCATGGCCCGCTTCGTGGCCGGGGAGACGGACGTGCTGGTCTCCACCACCGTGATAGAGGTGGGCGTCGACGTGCCCAACGCGGCGCTTATGATAGTGGAAAACGCCGAGCGCTTCGGCCTCAGCCAGCTGCACCAGCTGCGCGGCCGGGTCGGCCGCGGGCAGCACAAGAGCTGGTGCGTGCTCGTCTCCGACGCCCGCGGCGAGGACTCGCGC
>CALWYR010000180.1 GCA_944385805.1 uncultured Oscillospiraceae bacterium | reverse complement strand
CCCCGTTCTTCAACAACTACCGTCCCCAGTTCTACTTCCGTACCACCGACGTGACCGGCGTCATCTCCCTGCCCGAGGGCGTTGAGATGTGCATGCCCGGCGACAACGTCGACATGGACGTTGAGCTGATCACCCCGATCGCCATCGAGAACGGCCTCCGCTTCGCCATCCGCGAGGGCGGCCGCACCGTCGGCTCCGGCGTCGTCATCGCCATCAACGAGTAAAAACACTCAATAACCCAAGGCCCGGTATTCCTACCGGGCCTTTTCCATGAAGCCTTCCCATCTATCGGGGCGGGGCTTTGCCCCGGCCCGATACCTTATCCCGCGGACGCGTGTCCGCGGCCGCCTCGCCGTGCGAGGCGAGGGGGGTATCGCGGCATTTATGCCGCGTATCTAGGGGGGAAGAATTCCCCCCTGGATTATTTTAATCCGTGCATGAAGCCGCCTAGAGAGGCGCTGTGGATGTCGCCGGCTATGGCCTGGCCTTTGTAGGTGAAGAGCTGGGCGGTGACGTTTTCCTCGCCGCTGGGATAGCTGACCAGCTCATAGGTCCAGCTCTCAATTTCCCTGCCGCAGTAGGGCTCGAGGTCGAAGCCCTGCTGCTTTTGCAGGGCGTTGTACTGCGCTATCGTGCCGGAGAGCTCCTCCGGAAGTATGACGCTGCGCGCGATTTCGCTTTCCGGTTTTACCTCCCAGCCGAGGCCGGCGAGGTATTCGCACCTTTCCTCAGTGCTGTCGAGGCCGGAGCCCTCCGGCTCCGAGCACAGCAGGACTATAAGAGCCAGCGCCGCGGCGAAGGCTATGATGATAAATACCGCCGAGCGTCTCGTAAGCTTTATTTTACCCTTCACGGACATCCCTCCCAGCTAAGTATATGGGACGCGGCGCTGTAAAATTACAAGGAGGCGCGGTTTGACCAGACTCGATAAGCTCCTGGCCCAGAGCGGGCGGTTTTCCCGCAGCGAGGCCCGCAATTTGATACGCGCCGGGCGGGTAGCGGCCGGCGGGGCAGTACTCACGAGGCCCGAGGAGCGGGTGGACGAGGGCTGTGCCGTCACGGTCGACGGCGAGTGGATAAACTGCTCGCTCTACAGGTACTTCATGCTCGACAAGCCCGCCGGTATCCTCAGCGCCACCGACGATAAAAAGCAGCGCACCGTCGTCGACCTCTTCCCGCCCGAGATACGGCGGCTGGGGATTTTCCCGGTGGGCCGGCTCGACAAGGACACGACCGGGCTGCTGCTGCTCACTAACGACGGGGACTTCGCCCACCGCGCCATATCGCCCAGGCACGGGGTGGTAAAGACCTATATCGCCTCTGTGGCGGCCCCGGTGGACGCTGGGGACGTCCGGGCCTTCGCGGAGGGGCTGACCCTCGCGGACGGGACACGCTGCCTGCCGGCCGTCCTGGAGCCTCTGGAGGGCTGCCGCTGCCGCGTGCTGGTGGGGGAGGGCAAATACCACCAGGTCAGGCGCATGCTCGCCGCCTGCGGCAAGCCCTGCACCGGGCTGCGGCGCGTGCGCATCGGAGCGCTCGAGCTCGACCCCGGGCTTGGCGAGGGGGGCTGGAGAGAGCTTCGTCAAAATGAAAAGGCCCTCGTTTTTAGCTCATCGCGAGATAATCAGGCGCCTGATTTGTATTCTTTCAACAAAGAAACTTAAAATGTTCACAAATACTACACATTTTTCTATTGATATTTGCACAAATTTGTATTATGATGTAAGACGCATACCAAAACAGTCTTGTCTATTATAACCAAAGGCTTTCCGGGCGCTGTGGGAGACGCGAAACCGGCGGCCGTGAGAAAGAGAACGGGAGGATAAAATATGTCAAGCAGGGTATTCCAGAGCGTCATAATCCAGATGAAGGATGCCACCGACCGCTGCGTCGGAGTCACGGACGAGCAGGGCTTTGTCATCGCCTGCAGCGAGCTCGCAATGATTGGCTCGCACCTGGACGACATGCTGCCCTCTATCGGAGAGGACAGGGAACAAACCTTCACCTCTAACGTCAGAACCTTCAAGCTGCTGGGAGTTGTTGGCTCCCGCTTCGACTACGCCGTCTTTGTCTCCGGGCATGACGACGCCGCGCGCAGTATCTGCATCCTCGCGTCCGTGGCTATGAGCGAGGCGCGGATTAACTACGAGGAGAAGCACAACAAGGCTACCTTCGTCAAGAACATCATATCCGACAACATCCTGCCCGGCGACGTCTATGTCCGCGCCAAGGAGCTGCACTTCGTCACCGACGTGCCCCGCGTGGTCTATCTCGTCCGCCAGGTGGAGCACTCGGACGTCGCCGCCCTCGAGGTGGTGCAGAACCTCTTCCCGGACAGGCAGAGGGATTTTGTGCTGTCCGTGACCGAGACGGACATCGTCGTTATACGCGAGCTCACCGGCGAGCCGGGCGCGGACGACATCGCCGCCATCGCGCGCCAGATAGAGAGCACGGTCAAGAGCGAGCTGGGCGTGAAGACGGTCATCGGCATCGGCTCCACGGCCTACCACCTGCGCGAGCTGGCCGACCGCTACAAGGAGGCTCAGGTCGCCATCGAGGTGGGCAAGGTCTTCGACACTGAGAAGACCATCATCAGCTATGAGAACCTCGGCATCGGCCGCATCATCTATCAGCTGCCCACCACGCTCTGCGAGATGTTCCTCTCCGAGGTCTTCAAGAAGAACCCGATCGAGACCCTCGACGACGACACGCTCGAGACCATCAACAAGTTCTTCGAGAACAACCTCAACGTCTCCGAGACCAGCCGCAAGCTCTATGTCCACCGCAACACGCTGGTCTACCGGCTGGAGAAAATAAAGAAGCTTACCGGACTTGACCTGCGCGAGTTTGACCACGCCATTGTGTTCAAGGTCGCCATGATGGTCAAAAAATACCTCGACAGCCAGAACTCCGCAAGGTTCTGATTGGGCGCCCCGCCCAGGGAACGGGCTATATAGCCCAAGTCTTACGGCTGCCGGGCGGCAAACGGAGGAAAGTAACCCATGGTTCAAATGAACTCGGTCAGAATGGTCTATGACAGCAGCGGCACGGAGGCGCTCCACGGTGTCGACCTCGACATCCACGACGGCGAATTCGTGTTCCTGGTCGGGCCCTCGGGCTCCGGCAAGACTACCATCATCAAGCTGCTCACCGGCGAGGTGCACGCCGCCGGCGGCGAGATCACCGTCAACGGCTTCGACATGATGCGGATAAAGCGGCGCAAGCTGCCCTTTCTGAGAAGGACGCTGGGCGTCATCTTCCAGGACTTCCGCCTGATAGACAAGATGACCGTTTATGACAACGTGGCCTTCGCCATGCGCGTCGTCGGCGCGAGCAACGCCGCCATCCGCGAGCGCGTACCCTATGTGCTGGAGCTGGTCGGGCTCAAGGGCCGCGAGAAGCGCTACCCGCAGGAGCTCTCCGGCGGCGAGCAGCAGCGCGTGGCCATCGCCCGCGCGCTGGTGAACTCCCCGCGCATGATAATCGCGGACGAGCCCACCGGCAACCTCGACCCCGTGCGCAGCCTGGAGCTCATGCTCCTGCTGGAGAAGATCAACGAGATGGGAACGACCCTGCTGGTCGTCACCCACGAGAAGGAGCTCGTCAACGCCTTCTCCAAGCGCGTGGTGGCCATCAACGAGGGCAAGATCATCTCCGACGGAATGGACGGGTATTTCAGCTATGAGATTGAATAGACTAGGCTATCTTATCAAGTCCGGCTTCACCGGCATATTCAGCCACGGGCTGATGAGCTTCGCCACGGTGACGATAACCATGGCCTGCCTCATCATCATGGGCTCTTTCGGCCTGCTGGTCGTGAACATCAACGAGCTCATCGCCGACCTCGAGGAGGAGAACGAGGTCGTCGCCTTCATCGACGAGAACCTCAGCGAGGAGGAGGCCCGCGCCGTCCAGCCGCTCATCGAGGCCGTGCCCAACGTCTCCGGCGCCGAGTTCGTCACCCGCGAGCAGGCGATGGAGGACTTCCAGGCCGACTACGACGACGACATGTTCGAGTATCTCGACGCCTCCACCTTCCGCCACCGCTATATCATCCACCTCACCGACATCAGCCTCATGCAGCAGACCAAACAGGACATCGAGGCGGTGGACGGCGTGGCCGACGTGAGGGCGCACCTCGAATACGCGGAGATTTTCATCACCGTGAGGAACGTCGTCAGCATCGTCTCCCTCGCGCTCATCATCATCCTCATCGTGGTCAGCTTCTTCATCATGACCAACACGATAAAGCTCGCCACCTTCACGCGCCGCGAGGAGATCGCGATAATGCGCATGGTGGGCGCCTCCAACGGCTTTATCCGCTGCCCCTTCATCATCGAGGGCCTGGTGCTGGGCCTCGTGGGCGGGCTGCTGGCCTTCGCGATAGAGATAGCGCTCTACTCGCTGCTGCTCGGCAAGGTCGTGGGCGGCGTCGCGGCCGGCCTCTTCAGCCTGCTGCCGGTGTCCGCGGTCATGTGGCCCATGCTGATATGCTTCGTCGGCGTAGGCGTGCTGGTGGGTGTCTTCGGCGGCTCGAGCGCCATACGCAACTACCTCAAGGTATAACCGGGAGAACCTTATGAACAGGAAAACCGCAGTTTCAATCATCGCCGTCGTCATGGCCTTCCTGCTTCTGCTCTCCCTGCTTCTGAGCGTGGTTGGCTCTGTCAGCGTCCTGGCCGACGCCTCCGACATATACCAGAGCCAGATAGACGAGATAGAACAGCAGAAGCAGGAGCTGCAGGCCCAGAGGGCGGAGATGCAGTCCAATATCAACGAGCTCATGGCCGAGCGCGAGACCGTGCTTGAACAAAAGGCCCTGCTCGACGAGCAGAACCAGTACGCCATGGACGAGATTGAGCTCATCAACGAGCAGATTGACCTCTATAACGAGCTGCTCGACGAGAAGTCCGCCGAGCTGGAGGAGGCCGAGGCCGCCGAGGAATCCCAGTACGAGCTCTACCGCGCCCGCGTGCGCGCCATGGAGGAGAACGGCAGCTATACATACCTGGATATCATCTTCCAGTGCCGCAGCCTGGGCGAGGTCCTCTCGGCCATGGACGACATCAGCGAGATAATGAACTCCGACCGCCGCCTTTTCGAGCAGTATAAGGCGGCGCGCGAGGAGACCGAGCAGGCCAAGGCCGACTACGAGTCCACCCTCGAGAGCCTGGGCGACACCCAGGCCGAGCTCGAGGAGCAGCGCGCCGAGCTCGAAGAGCAGATTGCCGAGGCCGTCGAGCTCATCGCCGAACTGGACGAGGACATCGAGCGGGCCAGGCAGGAGTACCTTGCCAACGAGGCCGCCGAGCAGGGCCTAAACGCGCAGATGAACCAGATAGCCGCCGAGATGTGGGCCCAGGAGCAGGCCCAGCAGCAACAGCAGCAGCAACAGCAACAGCAGCAGCAGGGCGGCGGCACCGAGTCCGGCACGACCGGGACCGAGTCCGGCGGCACGGCCGGCGGCAATACCAGCATCGGCTCGACCGCCACCGGCAGCTACATCTGGCCCTGCCCCTCGAGCACCTACATAACCAGCGGCTACGGCAACCGTATCCATCCGATCTTCGGCACCGAGCGCTGGCACTCCGGCCTTGACATCAACGCCGCCGAGGGCTCGACCGTGCTCGCCGCCGACGGCGGCACCGTCACCGTGGCGACCTACAGCTCGTCCTACGGCAACTACATCATGATTTACCACACCAACGGGGCCTACACCCTGTACGCTCACCTTAGCTCCATAGCCGTGTCCGTGGGACAGACCGTGAACCAGGGCGACGTCATCGGCTACTCCGGCTCCACCGGCTGGTCCACCGGGCCGCATCTCCACTTTGAGATACGCAACGCAAGCGGCGGCACCGAGGACCCGACCGCCTATTTCTCCGGGCTCACCTTCGCCCCGGACGCTTAAGCGGAAAGTAAAAGACGAGGCGGGCGGCGGCTGCCGCCCGCCGGACAGTGCGCCGGCCCCGCGGGGCCGACGCTTGCGCTGTTATTTACGGCAAAGTAAAGGAGGCGCCATGAAAAACGTATTTGGGCGCGCGCTCAGGGCATTTTTCGGCATAAAAATCAGGATCTGGGCGCTTATACTTGCGTGTATAGTCTGCGTGGGCGTGACCTACGGGCTCACCGTCCAGCGCGAGCGGGGCCGCATAGGCTCCGAGGAGAACTACAACCAGGCCATGAAGTATCTCGAGATTAAGAATACGATTGACGAGAACTTCGTGGGCACGGTCAACGAGGAGGCCCTCTCCTCGGCCGCCTTCGCCGCCATGGTGGACAGCCTCGGCGACGAGTGGAGCTATTACATGAGCCCCTCGGAATACAGCGCCTATACGCTCTACAGCGCCAGCCAGTACGTGGGCATCGGCGTCACCTTCGACAAGGACGTGGAGAGCGGCGGCCTGAAGATAAGCGCCGTCAGCGCGGGCAGCCCGGCGGCAAACGCCGGCCTCGCCGCGGGGGACATCATCCTCGCCATAGCCGACCAGGACATCACCGACATGACCGTGGGCGACGCGCGCAGCTTCATGAACGCCAACCTCGGCGAGAGCGTCAAGCTCCGCATACTCAAGGGCGGCAAGGACGAGGCCGACGTGAACGTCAACTGCGAGGTCGTGTACACCAACCCCGTCACCTACAGGATGATGGACGGCAACGTGGGCTATGTGCAGATACTCAGCTTCCAGTCTGGCACGGCGGAGACGGCGATAAACGCCGTCGAGACCCTGCTGGGCCAGGGCGCGCTGGGCTTTGTCTTTGACCTGCGCATGAACCCGGGCGGGCTGCTCACGGAGATGAGCACGCTGCTCGACTATCTCCTGCCGGCGGGCACGCTATACTACAGCGTCGACGAGCAGGGCGGGCAGACGCCGGTGGAGTCAGACAGCGTCTGCCTCGACATGCCCCTGGCCGTGCTGGTGAACGCGGACAGCTTTGCCGCGGCCGAGTTCTTCGCCGCCGCTCTGCAGGACTACAACTGGGCCGACATTGTCGGCGAGCGCACCACGGGCAAGAGCCGCAGCCAGCGCACGATTGAGCTCAGCGACGGCAGCGCGGTGCACCTCTCCACGGCCACCTACCTCACGCCCGCCGGCGTCGACCTCTCCGAGCAGGGCGGCGTCATACCCGACCAGGCCGTGGCCCTCACCGGCAGGGGGGACGCCCAGCTCGACGCCGCCGTGGCCGCCGTGCAGTGGAACATATAAGCCGGCTGAGTACCGGCGCGGCGTCATTTACTTGACAAGTAATTTCAGGCAAATTATAATAACCAATTGGCATATAAGCGGCCCGGCCGCATTATTAACGGAAGGAAGATAGCAATGAGTGGCGACAGCAAGTTCAAAATGAGTCAGGAGCGCTACGACTCCCTGGTGGAGGAGCTCCATTACCTGGAGACTGTCCGCGAGAAGGAGGTCAGCGAGCTCATCAAGGAGGCCCGCAGCTTCGGCGACCTCAGCGAGAACAGCGAGTACGACGAGGCCAAGACCGAGCAGGGCAAGCTCTACTCCAAGATAGCCGAGATGAAGGTGCTCATAGAGAACGCCGAGATCATCGAGAAGACCGAGATGGACGCCGGCGTTGTCAGCCTTTCCAGCCGCGTCACCCTCCACGACGAGGACGAGAACGAGGACGTTGAGTACCAGATAGTCGGCTCCCAGGAGGCCAACCCCATGCAGGGCCGCATCTCTGACGAGAGCCCCATCGGCCGCGCCATCCTCGGCCGCCGTGTGGGCGAGACAGTCGCCGTCGAGGCGCCCGCTGGCGAGATGCGCTTTACCATCGTCTCTGTCGCCAACGAATAAGAAAGCGGGGAAGTATGAGCGGGGAAAACATAAAGAACAGCGCTCCCGAACAGCCCGTGCAGGAGCTCAGCGAAATCCTCCGGATCCGCCGCGACAAGCTCGCCGAGCTGCGCGAGGCGGGCCGCGACCCCTTCGAGCTCACGAAGTTCGAGCGCACGGCCTGGTCGAAGGAAATAACCGGCGACTTCGAGGGCTTCGAGAACAAGACCGTCTCCGTCGCCGGCCGCATCATGTCCAAGCGCGGCATGGGCAAGGCCATCTTCTGCCACATCAAGGACGACCGCGGCCGGATCCAGCTCTACGTCCGCTCCGACGCCGTCAGCGAGCAGGAGTTCAAGGACTTCCGCAGGTTTGACATCGGCGACATCATCGGCGCTGCCGGCTACGTCTTCAAGACCAAGACCGGCGAGATTTCCGTCCACGTCCAGAGCGTGACGCTGCTCGCCAAGAGCCTGCGCCCGCTGCCCGAGAAGTTCCACGGCATGACCAACGTGGAGCTCAAGTACCGCCAGCGCTACGTCGACCTCATCATGAGCGACGAGAGCCGCCGCAACTTTGAGATACGCTCGAGGTTCGTGAGCTACGTGCGCCGCTTCCTCGAGGGCCGCGGCTATATCGAGGTCGAGACCCCGGTGCTGAACACCATCTCCGGCGGCGCGACCGCGCGGCCCTTCATCACGCACCACAACGCGCTCGACATCGACCTCTACCTGCGTATAGCCACCGAGCTCAACCTCAAGCGCCTCATCGTCGGCGGCATCGAGCGCGTCTACGAGCTGGGCCGCATTTTCCGCAACGAGGGCATGGACACGCGCCATAACCCCGAGTTCACCACCGTCGAGCTCTACCAGGCCTACGCCGACTTTAACGACATGATGGATCTCTTCGAGGACCTCCTGAGCGGCGCGGCGATGGAGATACTGGGCACCTATGAGGTGGACTGGCAGGGAGAGCACATCTCCCTCGCGCCCGGCTGGCCGCGCATGACCATGGCCGAGGCCGTGGAGAAGTACCTCGGCGTGGACTTCATGTCCATAACGGACGACGCTGAGGCCGTGAAGGCCGCCGAGGGCGTGGGCGTGGACATGTCCGGCAAGGAGCCGACCTGGGGCAACGCGCTCTACGAGTGCTTCGACCAGAAGGTGGAGGAGCACATGGTGCAGCCCACCTTCATCACCATGCA
>CALWYR010000179.1 GCA_944385805.1 uncultured Oscillospiraceae bacterium | reverse complement strand
AAATGGATCTGGTCAAAACCCTGACCGAGAAGTACATGAAGCCCGAGCTGCCCGAGATGAACGTCGGCGACACCGTCCGTGTCACCGTCCGCGTCAAGGAGGGCAACCGTGTCCGCAACCAGGCCTTTGACGGCACCATCATTGCGAAGAAGCACGGCGGCATCAACGAGACCATCACCGTGCGCCGCATCAGCTACGGCGTCGGCTGCGAGAAGGTCTTCCCGGTACACTCCCCCACGATAGTCTCTGTTGAGACTCTGCGCCGCGGCAAGGTCCGCCGCGCGAAGCTGTACTACCTGCGCGACCGCGTGGGCAAGAAGGCCAAGGTCAAGGAGCGCATCTGAGCGCCCAACCCGCAAAGCCCTCCGCGAAAAGCGGGGGCTTTTGCGTTATATGGGCCGCCGGCGGCGACGGCGCAGAATATTTACATTTATATAGTTGCCTAAGCGCTGCCGGGACTGTATAATACTATATTGTGAGCAAATTCGCGGTGTATTCCGCAGTATCGAGGTAACGCGATGAATGAACAGGTGAAGCCCGCCGGGAGCGAGGCTAATAAGACGAGCGAGCGCAGCGTGCGCCGCGATCTCTACGACTGGATACAGTGCGTGGTGATGGCCGTCATTATATGCGTCCTGCTCTTCAGCTTTTTCGTCAGGCTGGTGGACGTGGTGGGCGAGAGTATGATGCCTACGCTCGAGCCGGGGGACAAGATAATAGTCTCCAATCTCTTCTACGAGCCAAAGCAGGGCGACATCGTCGTCTTCCGCAAGGACGAATACCGCGACGAGCCGCTCGTCAAGCGCATTATAGCCGTCGAGGGCCAGACCATCGACATCGACTTTAACCGCGGCATAGTATATGTGGACGGCGAGCCCATCGACGAGCCCTACATCGCCGAGCCCACGGTCGAGGAGGAGGACTTCACCGGCCGCGTCACCGTGCCGGAGGGCTGCATATTCGTCATGGGCGACAACCGCAACCACTCCACCGACAGCCGCACCTCGACGATAGGCTTCGTCGACGAGCGCTGCATCATGGGCAAGGTATATTTCACCCTCTATCCGCTGAAGAACTTCGGGAGCGTGTACGCCTGATGGCAGATAACGGACTGGAAAAGCTCAATATACAGTGGTTCCCCGGCCACATGACCAAGGCCGGGCGCATGATAAGCGACAACGTTGCCAACGTGGACGCCGTCGCCGAGCTCCTCGACGCGCGCATCCCCATGGCGAGCCGCAACCCTGACATAGACAGCCTCGCGGCGGGCAAGCCGCGGCTTGTCATACTCAACCGCGTCGACCTCGCCGACCCGAGGGCGACGGCGCTCTGGCGCGAGTATTTCAAGGGCCTGGGCCTCGCCGTGCTGGAGACGGACAGCAAGTCCGGCAAGGGCGTGGGCGGCTTCGCCGGCGCCGTGCGCGGGCTTTTGAAGGAGCTGCTCGCCCAGCGCGCCGCCAAGGGCCAGGCCACGCGGGCGCTGCGCGTTATGGTACTGGGCATACCCAACGTGGGCAAGAGCACCTTCATAAACCGCGTCGCGGGCAAGAAGGCGGCCGCCGTTTCCGACCGGCCGGGCGTCACGCGCGGCAGGCAGTGGATAACGGTGGACCGCGGGCTTGAGCTGCTCGACACGCCGGGCATACTCTGGCCGCGCTTCGACTCGCAGGAGGTCGGCGAGCTGCTGGCCGTGACCGGCGCGGTCAAGGACGACGTGCTCGACCGCGAGACCCTGGCCGCCAACTTCCTCGTGCGTCTCTCGCGGCTCTATCCCGAGGCGCTCAGGCAGCGATATAAGCTCGACCCGGAGGCCGGCCTCGCCGGCTGGGAGCTGCTGGAGCAGGCGGCGAAGAACCGGGGCTTCCTCGCCGGGCGCGGCGAGTACGACACCGAGCGCATGAGCGCCGTGCTGCTCGACGAGTTCCGCGGCGGGAAGCTGGGCAGGATAACGCTGGAGCTTCCTCCGGAGGCTGAGCCGTGAGCGCGCCGCTCTGGGAGATAGAGGACGCCGTGCGCGACGAGGGCTTCGCCCTTGTCTGCGGCGTGGACGAGGCCGGGCGCGGCCCTCTGGCGGGCCCGGTCTGCGCCGCGGCGGTGATACTGCCGCGCGGCACGGTGATAGAGGGCCTCAACGACTCCAAGCAGCTGACGGAAAAGCGCCGCGAGGCGCTCTATGACCAGATAATCCGGCTTGCCGTGAGCTATGGTGTCGCCTTCGCCACAGTTGAGGAAATAGAGGAGCTCAACATACTCGGCGCCACCTATCTCGCCATGAACCGCGCCATCGGCGCGCTTGGCGTGCAGGTCGATCTCGCGCTCATAGACGGCAACCGTGACAAGGGCATCAGCTGCCCGAGCCGCGCGATAGTAAAGGGCGACGCTCGCTGCGCCTCGATTGCCGCGGCCAGCGTCCTTGCCAAGGTGACGAGGGACCGCTTCATGCGCGGCCTGGCCCAGCAGTACCCGGGCTACGGCTTTGAAAAGCACAAGGGCTACGGCACAAAGCAGCACTACGCGGCCATCCGCGAGCTGGGGCCCTGCGCGCAGCACCGGCCCAGCTTTCTGAGGAAGACGCACTGATGGGCAGCCGCTCGGGGATTATCGGCGACGAGGCCGAGGCCCGCTGCGCGCAGTACCTGCGCGAGCGCGGTTATGAAATAGTGGCGATGAAATACCGCCGCCGCGTGGGCGAGATAGATATAATCGCCGTGGAAAAGACCCGGCGCGGGCTCTTTGGGCTCGCGGGCTCGGAGGGCTACATAGTCTTCGTCGAGGTGAAGTGCCGCAGCCGCACCGATTTCGGCGAGCCGCGCGAGGCCGTCACCTATTCAAAGCGGCGCAAGCTGCGCCTCACAGCGGAGCTCTACCTCAGCGAGCACGAGACTGAATTGCAGCCGCGCTTCGACGTGATGGAGGTGTTCGTCGAAAGCGGCGGCAGCATGAGGATAAACCATATCAAGGACGCATTTTACTGATGCCGAAAACGGGGGAGAACTATGAAATACTTCAGCACACGCTCGATGGACGACAAGGTCGGCGCCGCCGGCGCCGTAGTGCGCGGCCTCGCGCCGGACGGAGGGCTCTATGTACCCGAGAGCATCCCGCGCTTTGAGCTGCGCGAGATCGAAGCCCTGCTGACGCTGGGCTACACGGAGCGCGCTGCCAGGGTGATGACCCCCTTCATGGGCGGCTTCAGCGGCCGGGAGGTCAGAGAGCTCTGCGCCGGCGCCTACACCGGCAGCTTTGACTGCCCGGAGATTGCGCCTACGCGCTTTATCGACGAGAATACCTGCTGCTTGGAGCTCTGGCACGGGCCTACCAGCGCCTTCAAGGACATGGCGCTGCAGATGCTGCCCCACCTGCTCACCGCCTCGCTGAAGAAGGAGGGAGAGACGCTCGGCGTCTGCATCCTCGTCGCCACCAGCGGCGACACGGGCAAGGCCGCGCTGGAGGGCTTCCGCGACGTGCCCGGCACGCGCATCATGGTCTTCTACCCCCGCGACGGCGTCAGCGACGTGCAGCGCCTGCAGATGGTCACGCAGGAGGGCGCGAACGTCAATGTGTGCGCTGTTGAGGGCAACTTTGACGACGCCCAGGCCGGGGTCAAGCGCATCTTCTCAGACCGCGCCCTTGCCGCCGAGCTCGCCGGGAGCGGCTGGTTCCTCTCCTCGGCCAACTCCATCAACTGGGGCCGACTGCTGCCGCAGATAGCCTATTATTTCTCCTGCTACTGCGACTGCGTCAACGCCGGGGTCGTGAAGCTGGGGGAGAAGCTCAACTTCTGCGTACCCACCGGCAACTTCGGCAACATCCTTGCCGGCTGGCTCGCAAAGCAGATGGGCCTGCCTGTGGGGCGCTTCATCTGCGCGAGCAACGCCAACAACGTGCTCACCGACTTCATCAATACCGGCGTCTATGACAAGCGCCGCGAGTTCCACCTCACCACCAGCCCCAGCATGGACATCCTGGTCTCCAGCAACCTGGAGCGGCTGCTCTACTTCCTCACCGGGGACTGCCAGCGCGTCTCCGGCTGGATGCGCGAGCTGAGCGAATGCGGGCGCTACGACGTGGGCGGCGAGCTGCGCGAGCGCATACGAGCCGAGTTCTCCGCCGGCTTCGCCACCGACGACATGGCCGCCGCCGAGATAGAGCGGCTCTGGAGCGGGCACGGCTATCTCATCGACACGCACACCGCTGTCGCCTTCTCCGTGCTCAACGCCTACCGCCGCGAGAGCGGCGACGCGGCGCCGGCCGCCGTCGTGTCCACCGCCAGCCCCTATAAATTCTGCACCAGCGTCCTCTCAGCCCTTGGCGAGAGCGCTGACGCCCCCGGCCACGAGCTCATACGCCGCCTGGAGGAGCTCACCGGTACGAGCGCGCCCGCTCCGCTCTCCGGCCTGGCCGACAAGACTGAGCGCTTTACCGGCTGCGTGAAGCCGGAGGGAATGCGCGAGGCCGTGCGCGAATTCCTCGCCTGATATGTACGGGGCTGAGCCCCGCCGGTCAGGATTTGGCCTGCTTCTCCCTGAAGGTTGAGCAGCAGGTCTCGCCGGTAGTGTGGGCGGCCCTGCCGTCGACCCTTATGCGGGAGGCGGTGCAGGACGCGCCGTGCTCGTTGAACTCGCAGTTTTCGGCGTCGCAGCCGATGACGGCGCCGCGCTTTTTGCTGTCGGACATGATAATGCCTCCAATGCTTTATTCGGGCTGTGCCCTGGCTTATTGTGTCCTCCCTGAACTATTTTATTCGGAGGTGCGCTTTGGCGCTGTACGCAATTGGGGATTTGCATCTCTCGCTGGGCTGCGATAAGCCGATGGACGTCTTCGGCGGCCGCTGGACCGGCTATGTCGACAAGCTGCTGGCCGGCTTCGCCGCCCTGGGCCCGGAGGACACCACCGTCCTCTGCGGCGACCTCAGCTGGGGCATGAGCCTGGAGCAGGCGAGGGAGGACTTCCTCTTTATCGAGCGCCTGCCGGGGCGTAAAATAGTGCTCAAGGGCAACCACGACTACTGGTGGAGCACCGCCGCCAAGGCGCGGCGCTTCTTTGAGGAGAACGGGATCGGCAGCATTGAGATACTCAATAACAACTGCCTTGAGTACGGCGGAGCCGCCATCTGCGGCACACGTGGCTGGTTCTACGAGGAGGAGCGCGGCACCGAGCACGACAAGAAGATAATGCTGCGCGAGATAGGCCGCCTCGAGACCTC
Organism: uncultured Oscillospiraceae bacterium; assembly: GCA_944385805.1. Lineage (GTDB taxonomy): Bacteria > Bacillota > Clostridia > Oscillospirales > Oscillospiraceae > Scatomorpha. The sequence goes on along the minus strand of CALWYR010000179.1, from coordinate 14,811 downwards.
GCTGAAGGCCGCGGGAGAGAGGGAAAAGCTCGTCTTCCTCCACTACCCGCCCAAGTTCATGGGCTACGAGTGCCCGGAAATACTGGAAATGCTCGCGCGCTACGGCGTCAGGGAGTGCTATTACGGCCACATCCACGGTAAGGGCTGCGCCGCGGCCTTCCAGGGGATGAAAAACGGCGTGCAGTTCAGGCTTGTCAGCGCCGACAGCGTGAATTTCGCGCCGGTAAAAGTGAGAGATTAACAGTTTGGCATTGCTTTTACGCTTCCAATCTGCTATAATGCTTGCGCGTAAAATATAAGAAAAAATTTTTTCACCGATAAAATTGAGGAGGAATCCACCCCATGCTCGTCAAGAACGTAGAAAAGAAAGACAACAACACCGCTCTCTTCCAGGTCGAGATAGACGCCGAGGCTTTTGAGGCCGCAGTCAACAAGGCCTACAGGAAGCTCAAGAACAGCATATACGTAGCCGGCTTCCGCAAGGGCAAGGCCCCGCGCGTGGTCATCGAGGGCATGTACGGCGCGGATATCTTCCACGACGAGGCCGTGCAGGACATCGCTCCCGAGGCCTTTGAGTTCGCCGTCAAGGACGCCGGGCTCGAGACCGTCGGTACCCCCACCGTCGCCGACTACAGCGTCGACGACAGCAAGGTCTGCACCATTACCTTCAGCACCGACCTCTACCCGGTCGTGACCCTCGGCGAGTACAAGGGCCTCGAGGCCCCCTACGCTGAGCCCGAGGTCAGCGACGAGGAAATTGACAGGCAGCTCGCCGATATTCAGAAGCGCAACGCCCGCTATATTGACGTCGAGCGCCCCGTCCAGAACGGCGACACCATCGTCTTCGACTTCGAGGGCTTCGTCGACGGCGTGCCCTTCGACGGCGGCAAGGCCGAGAACTACACCCTGGAGATTGGCTCCGGCATGTTTATCCCCGGCTTTGAGGACCAGCTCGTGGGCATGGAGGCGGAAAAGGACGGCGAGGTGCACGTCACCTTCCCCGAGCAGTACACCGCCGAGCTCGCCGGAAAGGACGCCACCTTTAAGGTTAAGATCCACGCCGTGCGTGAGCCGCAGCTGCCCGAGCTCGACGACGAGTTCGCCAAGGACGTCAGCGAGTTCGACACCCTTGACGAGTACAGGGCCGACCTGAAGGCCAAGGCCCTCGCGAGCAAGACCGAGGCCGCCACCAGCGATTTCCACAGCGGCGTCATCAACAAGGCCCTCGACAACATGACCGTCACCGTGCCCGAGAGCATGATAGAGGAGAAGTGCGACGAGTTCCTCATGAACTACGCCGACTCCATGGGCGCCCGCGGCATGAAGCGCGCCGACGTCATCAGGAGCCTCGGCCTCACCGAGGAGAGCTTTGCCGCCATGATGCGTCCCACCGCCGAGCGCCAGGTCATGGCCGACCTCCTGCTCGACGCCGTCGCCAGGGCCGAGGGCATAGAGGCCACCGACGCGGACAAGGACGAGTTCTACGCCAAGCTGGCCGCGGACTACGGCACCGAGGCCGACAAGATAAAGGGCATGATAGACGAGACGCTGATGACCCAGGACATAGTGCGCCGCAAGGCCGCCGACGTCCTCTATTCCAGCGCCGTCAAGACCGAGCCCAAGCCGGAAGAGGAGACTCCCAGCGAGGAAGCTTCCGAGGAGAGCAGCGAGAATAACGACTGAAACTTCCCCTCACCGGTTAAGCTCATTTAGCGGCAAAATAAACTAGGAGGAATATAAATGAGTTTAGTACCGTATGTAGTGGAGCAGACCTCGCGCGGCGAGCGCTCCTATGACATCTTCTCCCGCCTTCTCAACGACCGCATCGTCATGCTGAGCGAGGAGGTCAACGCGACCACCGCCAGCCTGGTCGTGGCGCAGCTGCTGTACCTTGAGGCGCAGGACCCCGACAAGGACATCCAGTTCTACATCAACAGCCCCGGAGGCTCCGTCACCGACGGCATGGCGATTTACGACACGATGCAGTATATCAAGTGCGACGTGTCCACGATATGCGTCGGCATGGCCGCGTCCATGGGCGCCTTCCTGCTCTCCAGCGGCGCCAAGGGCAAGCGCCTCGCCCTGCCCAACGCCGAGATTATGATACACCAGCCCAGCGGCGGCACCCAGGGCCAGGCCAGCGACATCAAGATCCAGGCCGAGTGGATGCTGCGCACCCGCGAGAAGCTCAACCGCATCCTCGCCGAGAACACCGGCAAGAGCATCGAGCAGATCGCCGTCGACACCGAGCGTGACAACTTCATGCCCGCTGAGGAGGCCGTGAAGTACGGCCTTATCGACAAGGTTATCTATAAGCGGTAATAGCGCGGGATAGCGCCGCGCAAGGAGAGAAATATGGCAAAAACAGACGATAAAAAGTCAATACGCTGCTCTTTCTGCGGCAAGCCCCAGTCCCTGGTCAGCCGGCTTATAGCCGGCAACGGCTCGTATATCTGCGACGAGTGCGTGCGCCTTTGCATGAACATCCTCGGCAGCGACGAGCCCGTCTGGCAGGAGAGCCGCAAGCCCGCGCAGCCCGAGCAGCAGCTCGTCCTCGAGAGCCTGCCCAAGCCGATGGAGATACGCGCCAAGCTCGACGAATACATCATCGGCCAGGAGCAGGCCAAGATCGTGCTCAGCGTGGCGGTGTACAATCACTACAAGCGCATACTGCACATGGGCAGCGAGGATGTGGAGCTGCAAAAGAGCAATATCCTGCTCATCGGCCCCACCGGCTCCGGCAAGACCCTCTTCGCGCAGACCCTGGCCAAGATGCTCAACGTCCCCTTCGCCATCGCAGACGCCACAACGCTCACGGAGGCCGGCTATGTGGGCGAGGATGTGGAGAACATCCTCCTCAAGCTGCTGCAGGCCGCCGATTTCGACGTGGAGAAGGCCGAGAAGGGCATCATCTACGTCGACGAGATAGACAAGATTGCCCGCAAGAGCGAGAACACCTCGATAACGCGCGACGTCTCCGGCGAGGGCGTGCAGCAGGCGCTCCTGAAGCTGCTCGAGGGCACGGTCGCCTCCGTCCCGCCCCAGGGCGGCCGCAAGCACCCGCACCAGGAGTTCATCCACGTGGACACCACCAATATCCTTTTCATCTGCGGAGGAGCCTTCGACGGCCTCGACAAGATAATCGAGCGCCGCACAGACCGCAAGAGCCTTGGCTTCGGCGCCGACATCAAGAGCGCCGCAGAGCGCGACATAGGCGAGCTAATGCAGGAGGTGCAGAGCCACGACCTGCTCAAGTTCGGCATCATCCCCGAGCTTATCGGCCGCCTGCCCGTGGTCACCAGCCTTCAGAGCCTCAAGCGCGACGACCTCGTGCGCATCCTCACCGAGCCGAAGAACGCCATGACCAAGCAGTATAAGGCCCTGCTCGACTACGACGGGGTGGAGCTCGAATTCGAGCCCGGGGCCCTAGAGGCCATCGCCGACAAGGCCATCGAGAAGAAGATTGGCGCCCGCGGCCTGCGCAGCGTGATGGAAAAGGTCATGACGGGCATAATGTATAAGGTGCCGTCCGACCCCAGCATCGAAAAGGTCATCGTCACCGCGGACAGCGTCCGCAACGACACCGAGCCGCTCGTGATACACAAGCAGCGCAGCGGCGAGAGCGTGTCCTGAGCAACTTAGTATAATACGCAAAGGGGGACGGAGGATTTCGTCCCCCGCGCCTTATCGCGGCACTGAAAGGAGTGCTACATGAGCGAAAACGAATTCAACACCACGAGGACGCTGCCCCTGCTGCCTCTGCGGGGGCTGAGCGTATTCCCCCAGATGCTGCTCAACTTCGACGTCGAGCGGCCAATGAGCATCGCGGCGCTCAACATCGCCATGGGCTCGGACCAGCTCATATTCCTCACGGCGCAGAAGGACATGACCAAGGACGTGCCCTTCATCGACGATGTCTACTCCGTGGGCACCGTCTGCCGCGTGAGGCAGCTGCTGCGCCAGCCCAGCGGCAAGGCCCTGCGCGTGATGGTCGAGGGCGTCGCCCGCGCGAGGGTTGTGAGCCTCATCACCGACTCGCCCTGCCTCTATGTCGAGTTAGAGCCGGCGCCGGACACGCCGGAAAAGCACACTGCCAAGACAGAGGCCCTCTGCCGGCGCTGCCTCACGCTGTACAGCCAGTACGCCGACGTCAGCGGCACCACGCCGCAGGAGGCGCTCATAAGCGCAGTCGCCAGCAACGACCCGGCCTATATCTCCGACTTTGTGGCCCAGAGCGTCTACCTCAAGCCCGAGGAGAAGCAGGCCCTGCTGGAGGAGACCCGCCCCACGCGCCGCCTTGCGCGGCTCTGCTCGCTGGTAAGCCGCGAGCTGACGCTGCTCGGCATAGAGCGCGACATCAACGAGAGCACGCAGGAGCAGATGAACCGCAACCAGCGCGAGTACTTCCTGCGCGAACAGCTCAAGGTCATTCAGAGCGAGCTCGGCGACGACGACACGCCCGAGGAGCTCGAGGATTACCGCGAGAAGATAAAGGCCCTGGGCCTGGAGACGGATACTGAGGCCAAGTTGCTCAAGGAGGTCACGCGCCTGAGCCGCCAGCCCTTCGGCAGCGCTGAGGCCAGCGTGATACGCGCTTACCTCGACACCTGCCTCGAGGTGCCCTGGAACAAGCTGAGCCGTGAGACGCTGGACATCAAGCGCGCGCAGAGGATGCTAGACGAGGACCACTACGGCCTCGAAAAGGTCAAGGAGCGCATCCTCGAGTTCCTCGCCGTGCGCCAGCTGGCCCCGGACATGAAGGGCACCGTGCTCTGCCTCGTCGGCCCTCCCGGCACCGGCAAAACCAGCATCGCCATGAGCGTGGCGCGCGCCATGAACCGCAAGCTCTCCCACGTCGCCCTCGGCGGCGTACACGACGAGGCCGAGATCCGCGGCCACCGTAAGACCTATATCGGCGCCATGCCCGGCAGGCTGGTGAGCGGGCTCATACAGGCCGGCACCATGAACCCGGTTATGGTGCTCGACGAGATAGATAAGCTCGGCAGCGACTACCGCGGCGACCCCTCCAGCGCCCTGCTGGAGGCCCTGGACGTGGAGCAGAACGCCAAATTCCGCGACAACTACATGGAGATCCCCATAGACCTCTCCGGCGTCTTCTTCATCACCACCGCCAACACGACCGACACCATCCCTCGCCCGCTGCTCGACCGCATGGAGGTGATTGAGCTCACCAGCTACACCGACGAGGAGAAGCTGATGATAGCCAAACAGCACCTGCTGCCCAAGCAGAGAAAGCGCCACGGTCTCAACGGCACGACGCTGCGCGTGAGCGACGACGCCATACGCGAGGTCATCTCCCTCTACACCCGCGAGAGCGGCGTAAGGCTGCTCGAGCGCGAGCTCGCGGCGCTCTGCCGCAAGTGCGCGGCCGGCATCGCCCGCGGCGACTATAAGTCGCTCACCGTGCGCGCAGGAAGGCTCGAGCCCCTTCTCGGCCCGCCGCGCTACAAGCCGGACGCCGTCTACCCGCGCGACGAGGTCGGCCTCGTGCGCGGCCTCGCCTGGACCGCCGTCGGCGGCGAGGTGCTCGACGTCGAGGTCGGCGTGGTTGAGGGCACGGGCAGGCTCGAGCTCACCGGCAACCTCGGCAACGTGATGAAGGAGAGCTGCAAGGCGGCCATAACCTATATCCGTTCCCGCGCGTCCCTGCTCGGCATCGACCCCGAGTTCTACAAGAACCGCGACATCCATATCCACTTCCCGGAGGGCGCCGTGCCCAAGGACGGCCCCAGCGCCGGCATCACTATTTGCATCGGCGTCATCAGCGCGCTGACCGGCTGCCCCGTGCGCCGCGACCTCGCCATGACGGGCGAGATCACCCTGCGCGGACGCATCCTGCCCATCGGCGGGCTCAAGGAGAAGACCATGGCCGCGCTGAGGGCGGGCGTGAGCACCGTGATAATCCCCGCCGGCAACGAGGCCGACCTCGAGGAGATAGACCAGACCGTGCGGCGCAGCCTCAAGTTCGTCACCGCCGACCACGTGGACGCGATACTGGATATTGCCCTCAACCGGCCGGCCGCCGAGATAGCCACGCAGGCCGCGGCCGGAGCCATACCGCCCCAGAACAAGGCCCAGCCCTCCGGCGCGGCCAGAATAGGACAGTGACATGGCGATAAACCTCAACCGTGCCGAATTCGTGCGCTCGGCGGCCAAAAGCGCGGACTTCATCCGCGACGGCCGCCCGCAGATAGTCTTCGCCGGCAAGAGCAACGTGGGCAAGAGCTCGGTTATCAACCGGCTGCTGAACCGCAGGAACTTCGCCCGCGTCGGATCGCAGCCGGGCAAGACCATACACGTCAACTACTTCGACATCGACTCGCAGTGCTGGTTCGTCGATTTGCCCGGCTACGGCTACGCCGCCGTCAGCAAGGCTGAGCGTGACCGCTGGGCCAGGCTCATGGAGAGCTATTTCGCCGAGAGCGGGCGCATCAGCCTTGGCGTGCACATAGTCGACGCCCGGCACAAGCCAACGGGTGACGACGTCACCATGGCCGAGTGGTTCAAGGCCTCCGGCCGGCCCTTTGTGGTTGTCGCCAACAAGACGGATAAGATTTCAAAGAGCGCTGCCGCGGCCAGCCTGGAGCTGATACGCGAGACTCTGGCTCTGCCGGAGGAAGTAAGAATCATACCCTTCTCCGCCGAAAAGGGCGAGGGCAGGGGCGAGCTCTTCGCTGAGATAGCGGCAAGAATATAAACAAATATAGGCGGACTGGGCAAAAAGCTCAGTCCGCTCTTGTTTTTACCCGTGTACATTGCTATAATAAAAGCCGAGGTGTCATATGAACGATTTTGCTGCCGCGGTGCGCGGGCTCGACTGGTCCGTGCCCATTCAAATACTGCTCTCGGTGCTGCCGGCGCTTATATGCATCACGCTGCACGAGTGCGCCCACGGCTACGCCGCCAGCCTGCTTGGCGACGACACGGCCAGACGCTCGGGCCGCCTCTCGCTCAACCCGATTAAGCACGTCGACGTGCTGGGCCTGCTGATGCTGGTCGTCTTCCGCTTCGGCTGGGCAAAGCCAGTGCCCGTGAACATGAACAACTTCAAAGACCCCAAGCGCGGCATGGCGATTACCGCCGCCGCGGGGCCCATAGCCAACCTGCTCATATCCCTCGCGGCGCTCTTTATCTACGGGCTGCTCTTCATACCGCTCGTGGGGCGCGAGTGGGGGCAGTATGTGCTCGAGACGGTCTACATGACCGCCTACCTGAGCCTAACGCTGGCGCTTTTCAACATCATCCCCATCCCGCCGCTGGACGGGAGCAAGGTGCTTTACTCGGTGGTCTCCGAGCGCAGCTACCGCAGGCTCATGTACTATGAGCGCTACGGCATGATCGCGCTGCTGATATTGGTAGTGGTAATGGACCGCCTGCCTGTCGACCCGCTGAACGCCGCCGCGAACTGGGTCTTCAGCCGGCTTTTCATCGTCGCGGAGTGGGGATTCGACCTCGTGAGGCTCTTCCTATGAGCGCCGAGATGACCTTCCGCCTCGAGGGCGTGGTACACGAGCGCGGCACTCTGGAGGACTTTGAGGGCCCGCTGAGCCTCATATTGCAGCTCCTGAGCAGGAACAAGATAGAGATACGCGACATATCCGTCTCCGAGATACTTGAGCAGTACCTCGCCTACCTCGGCGAGATGCAGCGCATGGATCTGGAGGTGGCGAGCGAGTTCGTGCAGATGGCGGCCTATCTCCTCTATATCAAGACCCGCACCCTGCTGGCCGCGGATAAGGAGGTCACCGAGCTCGAGGAGCTCATGAGTAGCCTCGAGCAGCTCAGGGCCAAGGGCGCGCGCGAGCAGATAAAGTCCGTGCTGCCGCGCTTTGCGGAGATGAGCGAAAACGGCAAGGATCTCTTCACCCGCCGCCAGGAGCCGCTGAGCCCGGCGGCAAAGGTATACGACTACCGCCACGAGCCGGCGGAGCTTCTGGCCGCGCTGCTTGGCGTCTTCCTGCGCCCGGACATACGGCCGCCGGCGCCGCAGGAGCTCAGCCGCCTGGCGCCCAAGCGGATTGTATACGGCGTTCGCGACAAGTCGCGCGAGCTCATATCCCGCCTCGCCTCCGGGCCCGCCACCCTCGGCGAGCTCTGCCGCGAGAGCCGCAGCCGCAGCGAGGTCGTGGCCGTGTTCCTCTCGGTGCTGGAGCTCTGCTCCATGGGCAGCCTCACTATCAGCGAGAGCGGCGAGGGTCTGCTGCTCGAGTTTGCCGGCGGCGACACGGAAAAGATACTGGAAGCAATCGAGGAAGACAGCTGATGGATATAATCGAACTTACGCCCGCGCTCGAGGCGATACTCTTCGCCGCCGGGGAGCCGGTGCCCACGGCCCGGCTCTCGCTGGTGCTTGGCATACCTGAGGAGGACGTGCTTACCACGGCGCAGCGCCTCGGCGAATACTACGAGGCCAACAGGCGCGGCATACGCCTGCTGCATCTGGGCGGCAGCCTTCAGCTTTGCTCCGCCGCGGAGTACGCCAAGCTGATTTCCCGGGTAATAGAGCACCGCGCCGCGCCCAAGCTCAGCCCCAGCGCGCTGGAGGCGCTGGCGATAATCGCCTACTTCCAGCCCGTGACGAGGGCCTATGTGGAGCAGGTGAGGGGAGTAGACAGCTCCTACACCGTCTCCAGCCTGGCCGAAAAGGGCCTCATTGAGCCCGCCGGCCGCCTGGAGGCCCCGGGCCGGCCCACGCTCTACAGGACGACGGAGGCCTTCCTGCGCGTGATGGGCGTGAGCTCGCTCGACGAGCTGCCCACGCTGCCCGACATGAACGAGTCGGACGGACTCGAAAAGCTGCAGGACGCGGTGGAGAAACTCAAGAGCCGCGGCGAGCAGCTGGAAATAGACATGAACGCGTCCGCAGACGCGGAGGAATAAATCTGGCGGCACTTGACGCGGGGAGGTGAGCCGAGCTGGCAGGTTGGATAATATTGGCCGCGGTGCTGCTGCTTCTGGCACTGATTCTCTTCACGCCCTTCGGCCTCAGCGTGGACTACGCCGGCGGCGCCCTGCGCGCCGCGGCTAGGGTGTTCTGCGCCGAGGTGCAGGTCTACCCCCGGCGCGAAAAGCCGGGCGGCAGGGCCGGGAAGGAGAAAAAGCCCGGAGCGGGGAAAAAGCCAAAGGACGAAAAGCCAAAAAAGGAGAAGCCGCCGCTAATAACTCGGGAGATGCTCCCGGAGCTGCTGCGCCTTCTGGGACGCACGCTGACGCGCTTCAGACGTAAAATAACCGTCAACCGCTTCGTGCTGCATATCACCGTGGCCGGCGAGGCCGACCCCTTCAACGCCGTAATGACCTACGGGGCCGTGAACTGCGCCCTCGCCGCCGCAGGCAGCGCGGCGGGCGGCGCCTTCAGGGTGAAGAAGAGCGACGTGCAGACCGGCATGGACTTCTCCGCCGGGCGCAGCACGGTAGAGGGCGGCATAACGCTCACCATCAGCATTGCGCGCATACTCGCCGTGGCGGCCGCGGCCGGCTTCGGCTTTTTGAAGATCAAACGACACGCGGACAGGGCCGCCAAGGCCGCCGCCAAGGAAAGGAAGGACACGAATGGAACAGATGCAGACCCCGATGGCCGAGTTTCTCAGGCAGAGCATAGCCAAGATTAAGGAAATGGTCGACGCCAACACCGTTGTCGGCGACCCCGTCACAACGCCCGACGGCGTGACGTTGGTGCCCGTGAGCCGTGTCAGCGTCGGCTTCGCCGGAGGCGGCGGCGACCTGGTCAAGCAGCGCGACGGCTGCGTCGGCGGCTCGGGAGCCGGTATCCGCATCGACCCCATCGGCTTCCTCATTGTTAAGGACGGCGTCGTGCGCATGCTCAATATCCAGCCGCCCGCGATAACCACCCTCGACCGCGTTATAGACATGGTGCCGCAGCTGCTCGACAGGGCGGAGGCCTTCATGGACAAGCGCAGCGCCCCGCCCGCCCCCGCAGGGAGCACGGACGAGGCCTGAGCGCGGCGCGCATAGCGGCGCCCCTGCGCGCAAATACTAGCACCACCCTGAATTCAGACGGGTGGTGCTGTTTTGAAAAGGACAATAGCGTTCCTGCTCGCCTGCACGCTGCTCGCGCCGCCGGCCCGCGCCGACTCGCTCCCGCGGGTCTCCGCCGCAGCCGCCATACTGATACACGCCGGCAGCGGAGAGGCGCTCTATGAGCTCAACGCGGACGAGCGCATGCTCATCGCCAGCACGACGAAGATAATGACCGCCCTCGTCGTGCTTGAAAGCTGCGGCCTCGGCGATCGCGTGAAAATCGACTCCCGCTCCGCCGGGCGCGAGGGCTCGAGCATGTACCTGCGCGAGGGCGAGATCTGCACCGTGGAGGAGCTGCTCTATGGGCTGATGCTCGTCTCCGGCAACGACGCCGCCAGCGCCCTGGCCGTGCACGCCGCCGGCGGCGAGGAGGAGTTCGCGGAGCTCATGAACGAAAAGGCCCGTGAGCTGGGGCTTGAGAATACGCGTTTCGCAAACCCTCACGGCCTCGACGCCGAGGGGCATTACTCCACGGCGCGCGACATGGCCGCGCTCGCGGCATACGCAATGGAAAATGCCGACTTTGCGCGCATAGTCTCTGCAAAGAGCGCCGTCGTGCGCGGGGAGACCATCTACAACCACAACAGGCTGCTCGGGACTTATGAGGGCTGTATCGGCGTCAAGACCGGCTACACCATCGCCGCCGGGCGCACGCTGGTGAGCTGCGCCGAGCGGGAGGGCGCGCGCTATATCTGCGTCACTCTCTGCGACCGCGACGACTGGCGCGACCACGCGAAGCTCTACGACTGGGCCTTTGAGAACTACGAATACCGGCGCGTTATAGACTCTCAGACGCAGTACCGCGTCGCCGCCGTCAACTGCGGCGGCCTGTACGCGCCCGTGAGCGCGGCGCAGGACGGCTACGCGCTGCTGGAGCGCGGCGCGCAGACGCTGCTGCATCTGGAGCTGCCGCCCTTCGTGATAGCGCCAGTGCGCGCCGGAGAGAGCGCCGGACGCGTCACGGCTTACAGCGATGGAGAGGAGCTGTGCTCCCTGCCGCTGGTCTATACGCGCGACATGGCCGCGCAGCGAAGGCCGGGCATAGCAGAGCGCCTCCTGCTCGCGCTGGGCCGACCCATCTATCTGACGGGAGAGTAAGCATGAGGGAGAGACTGCAAAAGCTCATATCCGGCGCGGGCGTCTGCTCACGCCGCGCCGCCGAGGAGCTGATCGCCGCCGGGCGCGTGACGGTAAACGGCGAGGTCGCCTCGCTCGGCGCGTCCGCAGAGCCGGATATTGACTCCGTCGCGATCGACGGAGTGCCGCTCCGCGCGCCGTCGAGCCGCATGTACGTCATGCTCAACAAGCCGCGCGGCTATGTCACCACGCTTTCCGACGAAAAGGGCCGCCGCACTGTGGCGGAACTGGTCGCCGGCGCGGGACGCCGGCTCTACCCCGTGGGCAGGCTCGACCTTATGAGCGAGGGGCTGCTGATCCTCACCGAGGACGGCGAGGCCGCCAACGCTCTCATGCACCCGGCGCGCGAGGTGGACAAGGTCTATCACGTAACCGTGCGCGGCGGCGTTACGCAGCGGCAGCTCGCCGCCATGGAGGCCCTGCGCGCGGTGGTCGGGAAGCCCATCCGGGCGCCCGAAATAGAACGCCTGCGCCCCGAGGGGGAAAACGCGCTCCTTCGCTTCACCATCCACGAAGGCCGCAACCGCGAGATTCGCCGTATATGCGCCCACGTGGGGCTCGAGGTGCTGCGCCTGCGGCGCGTGGCTGAGGGAGATCTGCGCCTGGGCGGCCTGCCCTCCGGCAAGTGGCGCGAGCTGACGGCGGAGGAGAGGGAGTACATAGCGGGCCTGCGCGGGCCGCGCGCGTAAAAGTATGAAAATACTTAAAGTATTTACATTCTCCCACTTGTAATATGATAAAATACTGTGTAAAATATTAAAGTTAACGATTCGCCGCGCTCCGTGGCTTTATATATGGGTGATGCTCAATGGACAAGGACATTCTGACTCTCATTTCCCGGGACAACTCCGGCTTTTCCAAGGGCCAGAGGCTGATAGCCAAGTACATACTGGAAAACTATGATAAGGCCGCCTTTATGACGGCGGGCAAGCTCGGCAAGACCGTGGGCGTGAGCGAGTCCACGGTCGTCCGTTTCGCGGCCGAACTGGGCTTCGACGGCTATCCAGGCATGCGCAAGGCGCTGCAGGAGATGATACGCTCCCGCCTCACCAGCGTGCAGCGCATAGAGGCCGCCAAGGACATGCTCGACGACAGGAATATCCTCAAGGCCGTGCTCAGCGACGACATAGACAAGCTTCAGAATACGCTCGAGGAGATTGATCAGCAGAGCTTCGATCAGGCTGTCGACCAGATTGTCGGCGCGCGTGAGATATATATCTTCGCCTCGCGCACCTCGCGCTCCCTGGCGGATTTCCTCGCCTATTACCTCGGCCTTATCCGCGCCGGGGTGCACCTTGTCGACGACAACAGCGCGGCGGAGGCGTATGAGCAGCTGCTGCGCATCGGGCCTGGCGACCTCTTCATCGGCTTCACCTTCCCGCGCTACTCCTCGCGCTCGGCAAAGATAATGGGCTTCGCCAAGGACCGCGGCGCGGCCACGGTGGGCCTTACCGACAGCGAGAGCTCCCCTTTTTACGGCATGGCGGATATCTGCCTCTTTGCCAAGAGCGAGATGGTCTCCTTTGTCGACAGCCTCGTCGCGCCCATGAGCCTCGTCAACGCCATCGTCATCGCCGTCGGCGCGCGCAGCCGCGAGGCGCTCAGCGACACGTTCAAGAAGCTGGAGCAGGTCTGGAGCGACTACAAGGTGTTTGAAAATGTCGACGTATGACGCGGTCATAATAGGCGGAGGCGCCGCCGGCAGCATGTGCGCCGCGCTCGCCGCCGGCCGGGGGCTCTCCGTGGCCCTGCTGGAGCCCAACCGCGAGCTGGGGCGCAAGCTGCGCATCACCGGCAAGGGCCGCTGCAACGTCACCAACGACTGCACCCCGCGCGAGTTCATAGAGGCCATACCCGGCGACGGGCGCTTTTTGCAAAGCGCCATCCACCGCTTTGCGCCGCAGGACGTCATGGCCTTCTTTGAGGGCCTCGGCGTCCCGCTCAAGACCGAGCGGGGCAGGCGCGTCTTCCCGGCCAGCGACCGGGCGGGCGACATCGCCGGGGCTCTCGCGCGCGAGTGCGGCAGGCTCGGCGTGAAGGTGCTCCGGCAGCGCGCGCTGGAGATTGAACCCGGACCCGAGGGCGTCCGCGCCGTCAGGACGGAGGACGGGAGCCTCGGCTGCCGCAGCGCGGTCATCTGCACCGGCGGGCTGAGCTATCCCGGCACGGGCTCGACGGGCGACGGCTATAAGCTAGCCGCCGCGCTCGGGCACACGATTACGCCCACTCGGCCCAGCCTCGTCCCGCTCGAGTCGCCGGACGAATACTGCCGCGAGATGCAGGGTTTTTCACTGCGCAATGTCACCCTCTCGGCCTACGAGGACGACAGGCTCATCTACCGCGAGCTGGGGGAGATGCTCTTTACCCACTTTGGCGTCTCCGGGCCCCTGGTGCTCAGCGCCAGCGCCCACATGCGCCGCTTCGGAGAGGCGAAGTACCGCCTCAGCATAGACCTCAAGCCCGGACTTGACGAGAAAAAGCTCGACGCGCGCCTGCTGCGCGACCTAGATAAGTACAAAAACCGCGAGTTTGCCAACTGTCTCAACGATTTGGCCGGCCGCGCCATGATACCCGTGCTGGTGCGCCTGAGCGGCATACCGCCCGAGGAGCGCGCCAACTCAGTCACTCGCGAGCAGCGCGCGCGGCTGGTGCGGCTCTTCAAGGACTTCCCCGTGGCCGTCTCCGGCCCGAGGCCCGTAGCCGAGGCCATCGTCACCGCCGGCGGCGTCAGCACCGGCGAGGTCAACCCGCGCAGCATGGAGAGCAAGCTGGTGCCCGGCCTCTACTTCGCCGGCGAGGTTCTCGACCTCGACGCCTACACAGGAGGCTATAACCTTCAGATCGCCTGGTCGACGGCCTATGTGGCCGCAAAATCCCTCAAAACGGAGGAGATATGATGGAAAGACGCTACTCAGTGGCTATAGACGGCCCCTCCGGCGCCGGAAAGAGCACCATAGCCAGGGCTGCCTCGCAGCGCTACGGCTTCCTCTACGTCGACACCGGAGCCATCTACCGCACCGTCGGCCTGGCGGCGGAACGCCGCGGCCTCGCCTTTGGCGACGAGGCTGCCGTGGGCGAGCTGCTGCCTGAGATTGAGGTCTCCCTCGGCTACGGCGAGGACGGGGTGCAGCGCGCCTATCTGGACGGCGAGGACGTCAGCGAGCGCATACGCACCCCGCAGATTTCCCGCCGCGCCTCGGACGTCTCCGCCATGCCCGCCGTGAGGGCCTACCTGCTCGGGATGCAGCGCGCGCTCGCCAGTGAGCGCAGCGTGATAATGGACGGACGCGACATCGGCACCGTGGTGCTGCCGGACGCGGACCTGAAGATTTTCCTCACCGCCAGCGCCGAGTGCCGCGCGCTGCGGCGTCAGCGGGAGCTGGCCGGGCGCGGGGTAGACCTCAGCTTTGAGGAGGTCCTGCGCGAGATCAAGGCACGCGACGAGCACGACAGCAGCCGGGCCGCCGCGCCGCTGCGCGTGGCCCCAGGAGCCGTGACCATGGACACCGGCGAGCTCAGCCTGGCGGAGAGTATAGACGCGGTGTGCGGCGTGATAGAAAAGAAGCTGGGGGTGAGGGCATGCCAGAGGTAAAAAACGTGAAGAGGGAAGAT
>CALWYR010000178.1 GCA_944385805.1 uncultured Oscillospiraceae bacterium | reverse complement strand
CGTGGACATATCCGCCATTGCCAATGAGTGGCAGCAGGCCATTATTGCGCTCATAACCGCCGTGTTCGGCATCCTCGCGCTTGTCGGCGTAATCGCCGACCCGACCACCAAAGGCGTCGGCGACAGCGCACAGGCGATGTTGTACGATAAGCCGAAGGAGGACTAATTTATGGAGCTCGCAATCGCGCTGGTTACAGCGATAGGCGGTAACGGGCTGGTGCTGTTTTTCGTCCGGCGCTATTTCGACCGGCGCGATAAGCGAGAGGCCCAGCGCGCGGCGGAGTTCGCCGAGCGGATACAGAAACTGGACACAGCGTTGGAAACTATCCGGCTGCTGAGCTATGCCCGGCTTTCGGAGGAAATCGAGCGATTACTTACACAGGGCTTCGCCACTCCCCAAGAGCGGCACATATTGGATGAAATGTTTAAGAACTACAAGGCCCACGGCTGGAACGGAGACATGGACGCAAGGCTTGAAAAGGTCTACCGTCTCCGCACCGACCATGCGGAATAAGCAAATGCCCGCCCCATGAGGGGCGGGCTTGTTTTGATGGCAACAGGTTTTCGGAGCGCGTTTGAGCGCGGATATGCCTCGCCGCATCGGCGCGCCGCAACAGGTACAGTGGCCGTAGGCCACGGACAATCTTTTTCCGCGCTTGTTTAACTCCATTCGGACGTCATCGACAAACATGGCCCCGAAAGTCTTGCCGATATAATTTTTGGGGTCGGCAGGACGATTCATCGCGGGGTATCCGGCGGACTCCAGGCAATTGCGGCAGTGCATCGGCGGGTTATGTCTGAGAACGGTTACGGGGTAGGCCATCTCAGTGCCACAATTGATGCAATGGCCGTGGGCTATATTTATTGCCCGGCCGTTTTTGTCTCGCTCGTTCGCGACACGCTCCACGTGGATACAGCCAAACGTTTTGCCGCTAAACTCCGCCGCGATAGCGTCGCGCTTGTAGGCGTAGCTCTTGAGCGACTCCATGAGCGGGCGCGGGCAGTTGCGGCAGTATTTCGGCGGGTCTCGTAGCACGCTCAAGAGCGTGCGCCTTACCGGCGCCCCGCAATTGGTACAATGGCCGAACACAATAGCCCTGAATTCATTGCGATTTTTTAGCGGCTCGAGCTCGGCGCGCTCAATTGCCAATGAGCCGATTGTCTGGCCGACGTAGTCGGCGGGATTGTATTTCCGTTCTTTCATGGCGCGCGCCTCAGTCCACGGTGCAGCGGTCGCGGATGAACTCGGAGGGGGTTTTGCCCTCGCGGGCGGCGAGCTGCTCTATGCGGGCGCGCTCGTTGGCGGTGCAGCGGAAACGGACGGTTACGGAGCGGTTGTAATCCTGCGCCGCCGTCTGCTCGGCGCAATACTGCTCCATGGCCGCGCGGGCCTCAGCTCCGTACTCAGCGTCGGGAGCGGCGAGCGCGAGCTTATAGAGCCGCCAGAGCTCGCCGGGTACGGGCTGGCCGCGCCGGAGTATGTTGCCGGCGCGGCGGACGAGGCTGTAGTCAGGGCAGCTGGCGATTATCTCGCGGAGGATGGATTCTGTATTCATGCGCCGGCCCTCCCTCAGTCGCACCAGGGGATCGCGGAGCCGTCGGCAAAAACATAGCCGCGCGTCTCGCTCCAAACAATGCTGTCGGGATCCTCGGGCATGGACAGGAGATGAGTAAGCGAAGCCTCGTCCTCGAGCCACACACGGTTAATGGGGTCGACGCTGAGCCAAAAGCCGTCGCCCTCGTACACCACGCGGCGCTCATCCTCGTAATATGAGGAGAGATCCTCGTCGGAGCTGCGCCAGTCGTGGTAAAAACCGCGGTCGCCAAACTGGATGGGGTCGGCGTCCTCAAAATCCGAGTCGAACGGGAGCGGTTCCCAGTCGCGGACGGCGGCAGCGATGCCGTTCTCGTCCACGATGGTAATGTCCTCTTGAGTGTAGGAGGCGGATTTGTCGGCGAGGGACTTGGCGGCATCGAGCGTGTCGGCGGCGGTGAGTTCAGCGCCGGTGTGATAGTCGATGTAATACATGATTTTACCTCCAAACAATGATTTGGGCGGTAGCCCTTTTGCTTTCCTTGTGGCTACATTATAGCGCACGTAGCTACACCTGTCAAGGGGTGTAGCTACATTTTTTAAATTTTTTGCCGCGTTCGGCTTGGGCCGGGCGCGGCTTTTGCGAACTGTGGTAGGCGCGAAAACGCCCGCCCCTCATGGGGCGGGCTTGTTTTTTATTAGAATAAGAACTCCCGGAACGTCATACTGAGCGGCGGGTGCGTTTTCTCGTAGTCGTCGATGCGGCGTTTGAGCTCTCCGCGGATTTCATCAAGTAGGGCATTTGAGACAGGAGAGTCAATCTTACTGTCTAGGTAATCATAGATGTCCAACTCGTTGCTTAACCAAGAGGCAAACTCGCAGTATTTACGGTCGAATTCATCCCTGTCTTTCTCGGGAAGTTTGTAGATGTATTCTGGCGGTAAGTACGAGATAAACAAGCGCCGCTGCTCCCAGTCGAAGGTACAGTATACGTCTATAGGCAGTTCTGTAAAAAGCCATCCTTCGTTCATTTTTTGACTCCTTTCTGTTCTCTGTGATTGCTTGCGAGGACTGCGACAGTACCCGCAAAAGTACCCACTTGGTTTGAATCAGGCTAGGTATAGGCCTCGAGCCGCCCTGATTTATTCGACAATTATACCGCGCTGTGATGCATAATTCCGATGCACGTTATAGTGTGCCTGGTTCGAGTCCAGCAGTCTCCACCAGAAGCCCCGCAGCTGTCGCTGCGGGGCTTCTTTTCGCTTTTGCGGCGCTCTGCGCAGAATTCGTCGTTCCCCTGCGGCGGCCGGAGTGGTAAAATAGTAATAATCGCAATTATGAAGGGATGTGCGCCCGTGGTTACGGACATGGGAAAAATCCTCACGGAGATTATAACGTTCTCGGCCTTCTGCCTCATCTGCGCCGCTCTGCTGCGCCCGCGCTTTTCGCGGGGCAGGAGCCTGGCCGTCGCGGCGGGCTTTCTGCTGCTGGCGGCGCTGCTGCAGGTCTGGGCGCTGCGCCGCGGCGGAGGGGACGTGACCTTCGCGCTGACGCTGCTGCCGGTCACGGCCTATTTGCCCGCCGTGGTCTGCGTGCACCTGCTCTCCGGCGCCGGGCTCTACCAGACCTCGGCGGTGTGGACGCTGGGCGTGGCCGGGAGCTTCGCGCTCAACGTGCTGCGAAAGCTGCTTATCCTCGCCTTCGCGCGCACGGAGGTCTCCGGGTACAAGGCGGAGGCCGTGACCGTGTTCGCGCTGCTGGCGGCGGGGGCGCTGATGGTGCTGCTGGTGTTCTGCGTGCTGAGGCGGCCCTTCCGCACGCTGACGGACACGGGGCGGGTGCAGTGGCTGCCGCTGGCGCTGCCGGCCGCGCTGGTGATGCTGCTGCTCTGGTACTTCACCGACAGCGCCACCAATCCCACCGTGCTGGCGCTGCTCCTGCTCACGGGCCTCGCGGTGTTCAGCGTGCTCGCGACGGTGCTGGGCGACGCCGCCAGGCTCGAGCGGCTGGAGGACAGCGAGCGCGCGGCCCGGCGGCAGCTGGCGCTGCAGCGCCGCCGCTGCGAGGATCTCGCCGAGCGCGTGCGCAGCGGCCGCGAGTGGCGGCACGACCTGCGCCATCACCTCACCGTGCTGGAGGGCCTGGCGCGGCGGGACGACTCGCCGGACATACTCGAATACCTCAAGGGCATGGGCGAGCGCCTGGACGCCGCCGCGGAGCGCTCCTACTGCGCCAACCAGCCGGTCAACGCCGTGCTTGACGCCTATATCGCCGCCGCCGAGGAGGAGGGCGCGGAGGTGAGCGCGGAGGTGGAGCTGCCGGCGCAGCTGCCCTTCGACGAGCTCGACATCTGCGCCCTGCTTGCCAACACGCTGGAAAACGCCATCAAGGCCTGCGCCGCCGAGCCGCCCGGGCGCAGGCGCATAAGCCTGCGCCTGCGCCTCGAGGACGGGCGCAAGCTGACCGTGGCCGTGGACAACAGCTGCTCCGCCCCGCCCGCCTTCGACGCCGACGGCCAGCCGCAGAGCGCCTGTGAGGGCCACGGCCTGGGCCTCAGGAGCGTGCGCGCCGTGGCGGAGAAGTACCACGGCCTCACGCGCTGCTCCTGGGAGGGGGGCGAGTTCAGCTTCCGCGCCGCGCTCTTCGTCTGGCACGGCGAGGACGTGCAGCCGGACATGCCGGACACGAAGCTGCGCGCCAGGCCCTCGCCGAGCGCCCTGACGGCCATAGTTACGGGCGTGCTGGCCCTGCTGCTCAGCGTAAACTGCCTGCCCGGCTTCTCCGAGGCCCTCGCCGGTGTGCCTGTGCTGGGCACGCTGGCCGCCCTTACGGACGGCAACAGCTACGGCTGGGGCGACTCGGCCTACGCCGAGGAGGACGCTGCGGAAGGCGCGGAGCCGCTGGATTCGCAGCTCGAGGAGTTCGCCGACAGCATGGAGCGGGAGTTCCGCTGGTACGCCGCGCGCCGCTACGGCGGCTACGTGGGCATGGACGTCAGCACCACCGTGCTGCGCGACGACGAGGAGTATCTGGTGCTGCGCTGTGACGGCGTGCTCAACGCCGGCGGCTCCGGGCAGTACAGCCGCTGCTTCACGCTCGAGCGCGCGAGCGGCCACGTCCTCAGCCTCGCCGACCTCTTCGCCGAGGGCGCGGACTATATAGGCGTAATAAGCGCGGAGATCCTCGCGCAGATGAGCGAGGCCGTCGCGGCGGGGGAGGCCGACTACTTCATACCCGGCGGGATATGGCCGGAGGAAGATTGCTTCAAGGCCATAGCGCCCGACCAGAACTTCTACCTCAACCCAGACGGCGAGCTCGTGATAGTCTTCGAGGAGTACGAGGTGGCCCCCGGCAGCATGGGCGCGCCCGAATTTGTCATCCCCCGCGAGGCCATAGGCGGCATCCTCGCCGCCCCGGCCCCGGGCGATTGAAAATCCCCCCGCGGAGGCTCTACGCGGGGGATAATCCCGCCGGGGAAGGCTGTGCCTTCCCCGGCGGAGAGGCTCGCGCTTGCTGCGAGCGTTTGGGGCGCCGGTGCGCGGACCGGCGCCCCTTCGCGCTCTCCGCCGCGCGGGCGGAGCTTTTCCCGGGGAATGTACCCCGGGAAAACAGCTTTTAACTTGTTCGCGGCCGCGGCCGCGAATCCCGCGAGGCCTTGCCGCTTTTGCGCCTCACACCTCGACGAGCTCGTACCCGCGGACGCCGAGGCCTATCTTTTCGGCGTGCTCCAGGCAGCTGCGCCAGTCGGTGCTGGGCTGTACGTCGGTGAAGTGGTCGTGATGGCAGCGGTCGGCCTCGCCGAGCATGCTGTTGGCGATGGGCGGCTGGGCGTTGACCGCGTCGACGCAGGCCTGGTCGAGGGCCACGGGGTCGAAGCTCGCGAACATGCCGACGTCGGGCACGATGGCCGCGTCGTTCTCCGCGTGGCAGTCGCAGTAGGGGCTCACGTCGATGACGAGGCTGATGTGGAAGCTGGGCTTGCCCTGGCAGACGGCCTTGGCGTACTCGGCCATCTTGCGGTTGAGCACGTCGTTTGCCTGGTCAAAGGGGGCCTCGATGGCCTTGCGGGGACATACTCCGAGGCAGCGGCCGCAGCCGACGCACCTGTCGGTGTCGATATGGCACTTGCCGTTTTCGATAATGGGCGCGCCCTGGGCGCAGTTCTTCACGCACATGCCGCAGCCGATGCAGTCGTCCTCGCGCACGAAGGGCTTGCCGGCGGAGTGCATCTCCATCTTGCCGGCGCGGGAGCCGCTGCCCATGCCGAGGTTCTTGAGCGCGCCGCCGAAGCCGGTGAGCTCGTGGCCCTTGAAGTGGCTCAGGGAGATTATCACATCCGCGTCGGCGATGGCGCGGCCAATCTTGGCCTCCTTGACATACACGCCGTTCTCAACGGGGATGCGCGCCTCGTCCGTGCCCTTGAGGCCGTCGGCGATGATTGTGTGCACGCCGGTCTGGAAGGGGTTGTATCCGTTCTGATAGGCGCTGTCGAGGTGCTCGAGCCCGTGGCGGCGGCCGCCGACGTAGAGCGTGTTGCAGTCGGCGATGAAGGGCAGGCCGCCCAGCTCCTTGACGTAGTCACAGACCACGCGCGACCAGTTGGGCCTCAGATAGGCCATGTTGCCGGGCTCGCCCACGTTGACCTTGACGGCGGTGAACTTGCCGTCAAAATCGATGGACTCGAAGCCGGCGGCCTTTATGAGGCGGCGCAGCTTCACGGGCAGGCCGGGGGAGACGGGGTCCGTGCGCAGATTGGTAAAAAATACCTTGGATGCGGTCATTTTTCCTTCCTCCTGTATCGAATACTAATGAAATGTAAGTCGCTATCCATACTTTGAGAATTTTATCACAAAAAATTACAGCTTTCAATAGCGTTAATTCGTTGACAACTGGGCTCTGAGGTGGTACAATCATTTAGTACAAAGCAGGCCGGTTGAGGGGCCGGTGAGGTGGGCAGTTTGACAGCTGTACGGATAGAAGTAAAGGGTATAGTTCAGGGCGTTGGTTTTCGCCCTTTTGTTCATAGGCTGGTGGAGAAGTTTGGCTTCACCGGCTGGGTACGCAACACCTCCGATGGGGCCGAACTCGAGCTTTGCGGCGCGGGTCGGGCCCTTTTGCTCTTTATTGAGGAGCTGAAAAATAATCCGCCGCCCCTCGCGCTCATCGAGAGCGTCGAATACCGCGAGGCGGAGCCGGCGGATTACGCCGGCTTTGAGATAATCCCCAGCGAGGCCGGGGAGCGCATGGAGACGCTGGTCTCGCCCGACGTCGGCATCTGCGCCGACTGCCGCCGCGAGCTGCTCGATCCCGCGGACAGGCGCTGCCGCTACCCCTTTATCAACTGCACCAACTGCGGGCCGCGCTTCACCATCATAAAGTCCGTGCCCTACGACCGGGCGAGCACCTCGATGGCGGACTTCCCCATGTGCCCGGACTGCGAGCGCGAGTTCCACGACATACGCGACCGGCGCTATCACGCGCAGCCGGACTGCTGCCCTGCCTGCGGGCCGCGCTGCTTTTACCTCGACGCCGCGGGGCGCGAGATACCTGGCGAGGCGGTCGAGCTGGCGCGAGCGGATTTGAAGGCGGGGAAGATAGTCTGCGTCAAGGGCCTGGGCGGGATGCACCTCGCCTGCCTGCCGGAGCCCGGGCTTGTAAACGAGCTCAGGCGGCGCAAGCGGCGCGACGAAAAGCCCTTCGCCCTCATGTGCCGCGACACGGACTGCGCGCGTTCTCTCTGCCGCGTGTCGGACGCGGAGGCCGCGGCGCTCGAGAGCTTCCGCAAGCCTATCGTGCTGCTGGAGAAGCTTGACGCGAAGGGGCTTGGGCACCTGAGCGAGAACGCGTATCTGGGCGTGATGCTCCCCTATACGCCGCTGCACGTGCTGCTCCTCGGCGAGGACATAGACTGCCTCGTCATGACGAGCGCCAACCTCTCCGAGACGCCGATAATCAGCGATAACGCCGAGGCTATGCGCGAGCTCTCAGGGATCGCGGACGGCTTTTTGCTGCACAACCGCGAGATACAGACCAAGTGCGACGACTCGATTATACGCGTATACGCCGGCCGGGACTACCCGCTCCGGCGCTCGCGCGGCTACGTGCCCTATCCGGTGGCCGTGCCGCTCAGGCGCATGCTGCTTGCCTGCGGCGCGGAGCAGAAGGCCTCCTTCTGCCTGGGCAAGCCGGGCCACACTTTCCCCAGCCAGCACATGGGCGACCTCAAGAACGCCGAGACGCTGGAGAACTGGGAAAAGCAGATAGACCACTTCGCCGGGCTCTTTGACATAGCCCCCGAGGCGATAGCCTGCGACCTGCACCCCGACTACCTCTCCACCGCCTACGCCGAGGAGAGGGCGGAGCGCGAGGGCATACCGCTTCTGAGGGTGCAGCACCACCACGCGCACATGGCCGCCTGCATGGCGGACAACGGCCTCACGGGAGACTGCCTGGGCCTCGTCTGGGACGGCACGGGATATGGCGCCGACGGCTCCACCTGGGGCGGCGAGGTGCTGGCGGGGGGCTATAAGGGCTTCCGGCGCGTGGGCTCAACGCGGCCGATACCGCTCGCGGGCGGGGACGCGGCCATAGAAGGGATATGGCGCGTGGGCGCGGCGCTGCTGCGCGAGAGCGGCCTTAATACGGCGCGCTTTGAAAACGAAGCCGGGTACGACGCGGTTTTGAGGATGCTCGCGACGGGCACGAACTGCCCGCTCAGCTCCGGCATGGGCAGGCTCTTCGACGGGGCCTGCGCCATCCTCGGCATAAAGACGCGCGCGGGCTACGAGGGCCAGGGCGCGGTGCTGCTCGAGGCTGCTGCGGATACGCGCGAGACGGGCGAATACCCTTTCGCGCTTTGCGATTCGGACGGGGTGCTTACGCTCGACTGGCGCGGGACGGTGCGCGCGCTCGCGGAGGACGCCGCGGCCGTGGATATACGCGCGGCGCGGTTCATGAATACGCTCGTCTCCGCGGCGGAGCGGCAGCTGGCCGGGCTCGCGGACGCGACGGGGCTCAGACGGGCCGTGCTCTCGGGCGGCGTTTTTCAGAACATGTATATAATGGACCGCCTGCCCGGGCGGCTGCGCTCGCGGGGGCTGGAGGTCTTCACCCACAGCCGCGTGAGCTGCAACGACGAGGGGATATCCCTCGGACAGCTGATGATTCTGGAGGCTAATATATAAATGTGTCTGGCTGTACCGCTGAAAATAGTTGAGATAGACGGCCTCAACGCCGTCGGCGAGGTCGAGGGCCTGCGCAGGAAGATGCGCCTCGACTTCATCAAAGAGCCCAGGCTGGGCGAATACGTGATTGTCCACGCCGGCTTCGCGATCGAGCGGCTGCCGGAGGCGCAGGCCCTCGCGGACATAGAGGCCTGGGCGGAGGTGGAAAATGCGCTCTGAGGAGCTGGTTGAAAGGATAAACGCCCTGCCTCGCCGCGAGGTGAAGCTGATGGAGGTCTGCGGCACGCACACCATGAGCATCGCCCGCGCGGGCATAAAGCGCATGCTGCCCGAGGGCGTGGAGCTCCTGAGCGGGCCGGGCTGCCCGGTCTGCGTCACTCCGGGCGAGGTGATGGACGCGGCGCTGGAGCTGGCGTCGGCGCCGGGGGTGACCGTCGCCGCCTACGGCGACATGCTGCGCGTGCCCGGTACGCGGCGCGGCGACGACCTGGCGCACCGGCGCGCGAGTGGCGGCAGCGTAGAGATGGTCTACTCGCCCATGGACGCGCTGGACCTGGCGGAGGGCAATCCGGGCCGGGAGTACGTCTTCCTCGGCGTCGGCTTCGAGACCACGGCCCCGGGCACCGCCGCCGCCGTGCTGGAGGCGGAGCGGCGGGGGATAAGGAACTTCACCGTCTTCTCCATGCTCAAGCGCGTGCAGCCGGCGCTCCGGGCGCTGATAGCGGGCGAGGGCTTCGCGGTGGACGCCTTTATCTGCCCCGGCCACGTGGCGGTGATAACCGGCGCGGAGGAGTTTGCCTTCCTCCCGCGGGAATACGGCCTGCCGGCGGCGGTCGCGGGCTTTGAGCCCGAGGACATACTGCTGGCGATATACCACCTCCTCGACATGCTCGCGCGCGGCTCCCCGGCGCTTGTGAACGACTATCCGCGCGCCGTGTCTGATAAGGGCAACGAGCTGGCGCGGGACATGATAGCGCGCGTGCTCAGGCCCCGGCGGGATATATGGCGCGGGCTGGGCGAGATAGACGCGAGCGGCCTCGGCCTCGCTGAGAGGTACGCCGGCTACGACGCGGAAAGGCGCTTCGGCATTGAGATAAAGCCCGCCGCGGGGCGGAGCCCCTGCCGCTGCGGCGACGTGATAACCGGCCGCATCCACCCGCAGGACTGCCCCATGTTCGAGCGCGCCTGCACTCCCGACGACCCTCTGGGCCCCTGCATGGTCTCCAGCGAGGGGGCCTGCGCGGCGGCCTATAAGTATATGGAGTAAGGCTATGGACGACATTATCACTCTTGATTACGGCTCCGGCGGCCGCAAGACCTCCGCGCTGATAGACGAGCTTATCCTCCCCGCCTTTGGAAACGGCGCGCTCAACGCGCTGAGCGACGGGGCGCTGCTGGAGGGAGGGCTGGCCTTCTCCACGGACAGCTTTGTGGTGACGCCGCTGGAGTTCCCAGGCGGGGACATCGGCAAGCTGGCCGTCTGCGGCACGGTAAACGACCTCGCCATGTGCGGCGCGGAGCCCAAATACCTCTCCCTGGCCCTCATAATCGAGGAGGGCCTGCCCACGGAGACGCTGCGGCGCATTATCGCCTCCGCGGCGGGGGCGGCTAAGGCCGCCGGCGTGCAGGTCGTCACCGGCGACACCAAGGTCGTCGAGCGCGGCAGGGGGGACGGGCTCTACATCAACACCGCCGGCATCGGCCTCGTGAGGCATAAGGGCCTCTCTCCCGCGGCCATGCGCCCGGGCGACGCGGTGATACTCTCCGGCACAGCCGGCGACCACGGCGCGGCGGTGATGCTCGCGCGCGGCGACATGATGACCGGCGAAATAAGGAGCGACTGCGCGCCGCTGGCCTCCCTGGCCGCCGCGCTGCTTGAATCGGGCGCGGAGGTGCGAGTGCTGCGCGACCCCACGCGCGGCGGCGTCGCGACCACGCTCTGCGAGTTCGCCGAGAGCGCGGGCCTGGGCATGGAGCTCCGCGAGGGCGACATACCCGTGCGCCGGAGCGTGGCCGCGGCCTGCGCCGTGCTCGGCCTCGACCCGCTCTACTCGGCCAACGAGGGCAAAATGCTCGCGGTCGTCTCGCAGGAGACGGCGGGGAAGGCGCTGGAGGCGCTCAGGGCCCATCCGCTCGGCCGCGACGCGGCGGTCATAGGCATCGTCACGGAGGGCAGGCGGGTCATATTGAAGACGCCGAACGGCGGCTCGAGAGTCCTGCGCAAACTGTCCGGGGCGCAGCTGCCGCGGATTTGTTGAAAGCCGGCGCCTCACGGCGGCGGCAGGCCGCGAGGAGCCGGTTCAGGCATAAACTTTATATCAGAAGTCCTTGGCAATCGCCGCGTGGGCGCGAGCCGCTTATGCGGGGATTGCCCTCAAAAGAGGAGGGTAATATGCAGGAGTACAAACAGATTCAAATCACGAAGGAGGAGATCGTCCCCACGGCGCTGCGCATGCGGCACGAGGGGAGGGCGCTGGTCATGATTTACGGCTGGTATCAGACGGACGGCCAGCTGCGCGTCTCCTGGGACTATGAGGTCGGAAGCGTGGTGGAGTCCTACTATGTCCTGGGCGAAAAGAGCGTGCCCAGCATAGCGGAGATCTACGACGAGGCGGCCCGCTGGCCCGAGCTGGAGCTCTACGAGCTCATGGGCATAGACTTCGAGGGCCTGGACACGTCCAGGCGGCTTTTCCTGCCCGAGAACCTGCTTGAAACCCAGGGCAAGGGGCAGATCCTCGTCATGCCGCTCAAGGAGCTCGTGGACAAGCGCGACGAAATGCTCGGCGAGAAGAAGGAGGCATCGGACGAATGAGCTACATAGTTCCCATCGGGCCCTACCATCCCGCGCTGGAGGAGCCCATACACGCCAAGCTCTATACCGAGGGCGAGATAATAAAGGACGCCGAGGTCTTCGTCGGCTATAACCACCGCGGCATAGAGAAACTCTGCACCGAGCGCAACGCGATACAGACCATCGTGCTGGTCGAGCGCGTCTGCGGCATCTGCTCGCACTCGCACGCCTTCACCTACGCCATGGCCGTCGAGGCCGTCAACAAGCTGGAGGTGCCCCGCCGCGGCGAGTATATCCGCGTTATCACCGCCGAGCTCGAGAGGCTGCACTCGCACCTGCTCTGGCTGGGCATAGCCTTCCACATCATCGGCCACGACAGCATGTTCATGCACACCTGGGACGTGCGCGAGAGCATCATGGACGCGCTCGAGGCCCTCTCGGGCAACCGCGTCAACTACGCCATGTGTACCATCGGCGGCGCGAGGCGCGACATCTCCGACGAGCTCAGGCGCGACATCCTCGCGAGGCTGGACAGGTTTGAGCCGCAGCTGCAGCGCATAGTCGACATCGCGCTCAACGACAAGACCATCGCCATGCGCACCCAGGGCGTCGGCGTCATGAGCACCGAGGACGCGATACGCCTCGGCGCAAACGGCCCGCACGCGAGGGCCTCCAACGTCAACGTGGACGTCCGCCGCGACTCTCCCTACAGCGCCTACGGCGAGTTCGAGTTCGACGTGCCCGTCTGGCCCAGCTGCGACGTCTTCGCCCGCGCGGTCATAAGGCTGCTCGAGTGCGTGGAGAGCATGAAGATTATCCGCCAGGCGCTGGAGAACCTGCCCGCCGGGCCGATAAACCTGGGCAAGAAGATACCCAAGATAGCCGAGGGAGTCGCCGTCGCCCGCCACGAGGCCCCGCGCGGCGGCCTGAGCTACCTCGTCGCCGGCAACGGCACGCAGTTCAACCAGCGAGTCAGCATCCACGTCCCCAGCTTCAAGAACACCCCCACGGTGCCGCACATGCTGCGCGGCAACACCGTGGCCGACGCCGGGCTCATCATCGCCAGCATCGACCCGTGCTTCTCCTGCCTCGACAGGTAAATGCACGAGCTCGCTATAATGCAGGGCGTCGTGGGCGTGTGCGAGCGGGAGGCGAAAAAGCAGGGCTTTAAGCGCGTGGAGAGCATCACGCTCTCCGTCGGCGCGGTGAGCGGCATCGTCCCCGAGTGCCTGCGCGAGTTCTTCCCCATAGCGGCGAAGGGCACGGTGGCGGAGGGGGCCCGGCTCCTGACGCGCACGCTCCCGGCGGAAATAGACTGTCCCGACTGCGGCTACTCCGGCGAGATACACGGCGCCGAGTGCCCCCGCTGCGGCGGCTGGGCCTTCAGGCTCAGGCAGGGCCGGGAGTTCTATATCGACTCGTTGGAAGTGGAATAGATTCGACCGACATAAATGGAGGTGTTGCACTTTGGAAACCCCGAGAAAGACGACCATAGCCGCGGTTATCCCCACGTTTATCCTCTGTTATTTCTTCTGGATACTGCTGACCGGCTCGTTTGCGGCCCAGGAGCTCATCGTGGGCGCGGTCGTCTCCATACTGGTCGCGTGGTTCTCCGCGCGCTGGTTCGTCCATGAGAGGCCCTTCGGCTTCTTCGGGAAGAGGCTCTTCATCCTTATCTGGTACTGCATCGGCATCTTCCCCTGGGAGCTTTTGAAGGCCAACTGGGACGTGGCCAAGAGGGCGCTGAGCCCCGGCAAGCTCAATATCAACCCCGGCATCGTCCGCGTGCCCGTGGACGTGCCCACCGAGTACGGCAAGACCATGCTCGCCAACTCCATCACCCTCACCCCCGGCACCATCACGGTGGACATTGACGAGCGCGACGGCCAGGTCTGGTACTACATCCACTGGATAGACGTGCAGGAGACTGAGCCCGTCGCCGCGGGCGAGGCCATCAAGGGCCGTATGGAAAAATGGGTAAGGAGGATCTGGCAATGAGTGAAATGATAGAGCTTATCTACTTTGCCATCTTCTATATTCTCTGCTGCTTCATAGCCATCTACAGGCTGATAAAGGGCCCCACGGCCCCCGACAGGGCCGTAGCGGGCGACGGCGTCGACGTCATGACCGACATGGCGCTGGTGCTGGTGGCCATGTACTCCGGCCGCGGCATCTACCTCGACATCGCCATCGTCACCGCTATCCTGGGCTTCCTCAGCCAGGTGCTGATAGGCAAGTATCTGGAGGGAACGCTATGAACCTGGTACTGAGAATCATTATCGACGTCTTCATCGTCGGCGGCTGCTTCTTCGCCTTCGCGGGCGCTGTGGGCCTGGTGCGCATGCCGGACACCTTCTCCAGGATGCAGTCGTCCACCAATATCACCACGCTCGGCGTACTGCTGACGCTCATCGGCGCCTTCCTCTACTTCCTCATAGTCAAGGAGAGCTGGGGCAGCGCAGCCAAGGTCGTCGTCATCGGCGTGCTCACCATCCTCGCCAACCCCGTCGGCGGCCACGCCATCGCCAGGGCGGCCTACAGGATAGGCATCAGGCCCGAGCGCGAGTTTGTTGTCGACGCCCTCGCCGACCCCGAGGCCTGCGTCGAGCCGTCCGCCGAGGTCGTGAACGAGCCGTCCGCCGAGGTAGTGAACGAGCCGTCCGCCGCCGAGGGCGCGGAGGAAGTGGAAAAGGAGGATGACGAGGCATGATTACTCCCGCCGTGATAACTCCCGTATACATCCTCAACACGCTCATAATCCTGGGCGTCGTCGTCTGCGCGATACTGACGGTGACGGTCAAGCGCACGCTATCGAGCATTATCTGCCTCGCCGGCTGCGGCGCCTTCGTCTCGCTGGAGTTCATCATGCTCCAGGCCCCGGACGTGGCCATAGCCGAGGCGGCCGTCGGCGTCGTGCTCACCACCATCATCTTCGTAGTCGCGCTGCGCAAGACCGGAGGGAAGGGGGAGGACGAGAAATGAAAAGGCTCATAATGGCCATATCGCTCATACTCATTCTCTGCATAGGCGTCTACGCCGTCGTGTACATGCAGCAGGAGATACCCGTCACCTACGACGGGCGCGGCACCGACGTCTACGAGCTGCAGCAGAACCCCGAGGACTATGACGTGGCAGACCCCGCCCCGGACGGCGTGGCCTCCGTCATAGTCAAGGAGAACCTTGAGAAGACCCACGCGGTCAACAACGTCACCGCCATAGTTTTTGACTTCCGCGGCTACGACACCCTGGGCGAGAGCTTCATCCTGCTCATCGCCATCACGGGCGCCACCGTCATCCTGCGCCGCGGGCGCGACAGAATGGAGGGCGGCAAGAAGTGAAAAAGAACTGGAAACGCGACGATATGATAGTCAGGAGCCTGGCGGACAGCTACCTGCCCATAGCGCTGATCCTCGGCTTCTACGTAATTATCCACGGCAACATCAGCCCCGGCGGCGGCTTCCAGGGCGGCGTCCTCGCCGCGAGCGGCGTGCTGCTGCTCTACCT
>CALWYR010000177.1 GCA_944385805.1 uncultured Oscillospiraceae bacterium | reverse complement strand
CGGATGCGCGCTCCCGGTCCCCGTGTGCGCAGGCAAATTCCCATCAAAGGGCCTCGCTTCCCCCGTCCGTCTCGTCGAGCACGAGCCGCGCCGCCTCTCTAGTGAGCGCCGGGTTCACGCGCCCCGCCGCCGTATCCCTGTCCACCTCCGGCGCTAGGGCGCCGCGATCGGTATGGTTCATGACGTAGCCCGCCGCGTCGTAGGCGCAGACCTCGCCCGTGGCCGCGTCCACGGTCAGCGACACCGCGTCGGGCAGGAGCAGCACGCCCTCGGCCGAGAGCGGCGCGAAGGTGAAGTCATAGCCGCCCGAGCGCTCCGCCGCGCCGACCTCGGCGAACTCGCCGGGCAGGCGCGACGCGATAAAGCTCCGCGCCGCTCGCCCGGCCTCCTCCGCGCCGACGGCGGCCTCGCCGCCCGAGCAAGCGCCGCTCACGGCGAGCACCACGCCGCCGCGCTCGGTCACCGTCACGCGCGCGCCGCCGCCGCTGAAGGCGTAGCAGGGTATCTCCCCGCCCGTCAGCCCCTCCGGGGCGAGCGCCGAGCGCTCGACGCCGAGGAAGTCCGCCGCCTTTTGCCGCGCGGCGCTCTCCGTCACCGGCTCCATCGCCGCGATATAGGCCGGCTCCGCCGCCGCGCGGCCGTATACGCCGTCGTATTCGAGCGCCGGGAACTCGCCGAGCGCCGCGTCCAGCTCCGCGAGCGCCGCGCCCAGCGTGCCCTCCGCGCCGCCCGGACGGCCGCCGTAGCCGTCGAGGCAGAGCTCGCCCGCGTCGAGCGCCGCGAATATCCCCCCGATGTCGGCGGAAATGCGCGAGACCGCCGCGCCCAGCTCCGCGAGCGACTCGCGCTCGGCCTCCGTCAGCGAGCGCCCGGCGGCGCAGTCCCGCGAGAGGCTGAGCGCGTAGTCGCCCGCGCCGTTGATGTATTGCGCGAGAGTCTCGAGCTCCTCCGTGGCGCAGGGAAGGCCGGCCAGCGCCGTCACCGCCGAGGCCGCGCTCGCCGCCGCCTCGGCGCAGAGCGCCGACTGCATTGCGCTGTCCGCGGCGTAGTTGGCCTCGCCGAGCGCCCCGTCGAGCGCCGCGAGCGCCCCGGCCAGCTCCGACGCCGCCGAGCTGCCCCGCGCGTCGGAGATATACCCCGCCTCTGCCAGCCGGGAGTCCAGCGACCAGGCGTAAGCCCCCAGGCCCAATATGACCGCGCCGAGCGCGCAGAAGACCGCGATAGCAAGCGGCTTTTTCATGTAAAACACCTCCGGCCTTAGTGTTGCCGGAGGCTGGTGATTTATTTTGGCAAAAAATCGTTTTTAAAAGGCGCTTCCCACCGCGAAGGCGGAGGAAAGCGCCCTTTGGATATGGAAGCGGGCCGGTACTGGCCTCAGCCCTTTTTGTGATAGAGCTTCTTGGTCTGGTAGTGCGGCTCGCAGGTGAGGTACATCCCCAGCCGCTGGAACACGGTG
Organism: uncultured Oscillospiraceae bacterium; assembly: GCA_944385805.1. Classification (GTDB taxonomy): domain Bacteria; phylum Bacillota; class Clostridia; order Oscillospirales; family Oscillospiraceae; genus Scatomorpha. The sequence goes on along the minus strand of CALWYR010000177.1, from coordinate 2,158 downwards.
GCGTCCACGTTGGAGAGGATGACGGTCGAGTGTACGTCGCAGCCGGCGAGCTCGGCGAGGGCGTCCATGGCCTTCTCGGCGTTGGGGTCGCTGACGGCGCAGATGGAAAGGGCTATCAGCACCTCGTCCGTGTGCAGCCTCGGGTTGTGGTTGCCCATGTGCTCGACCTTGAGGTGCTGTATGGGCTGGATGATACTGGGAGCTATCAGCGTCACGTCCTCGGGGATGCCGCCGAGGTACTTGAGCGCGTTCAGGAGGCAGGCGCTGCTCGCGCCGAGCAGGGAGGAGGTCTTGCCCGTGATGAGCCTGCCGTCGGGCATCTCCATCGCCACGGCGGGCGCGCCGGTCTCCTCCGCGCGCGCCAGGCTGGCGGGCACGACGGGGAGGTCCCCGGCCTTGACGCCGAGCTGGTTCATGAGCAGCTCCTCCTTATAGACCTCCGCCTCCTCGGCCAGGCCCTGCCGGTGGTTGCAGGCCGCGGCGAAGTAGCGGCGTATGACCTCGCGGGTGCTGGCCTCGCGGCAGGCCGCGTCGTCAGTTATGCAGAAGCCGGCCATGTTGACGCCCATGTCCGTGGGGCTCTTGTAGGGGCTCTCGCCGTAAATCCGCTCGAACATCGCGTTGAGCACGGGGAAGATCTCCACGTCGCGGTTGTAGTTGACCGCGCTCTCGCCGTAGGCCTCGAGGTGGAAGGGGTCTATCATATTGACGTCGTCGAGGTCGGCGGTCGCCGCCTCGTAGGCGAGGTTCACCGGGTGCTTGAGCGGCAGGTTCCAGACCGGGAAGGTCTCGAACTTCGCGTAGCCGGCTTTGACGCCGCGCTTGTGCTCGTGGTATAGCTGCGAGAGGCAGGCGGCCATCTTGCCGCTGCCGGGGCCGGGCGCGGTGACGACGACGAGGCGGCGCGTCGTCTCTATGTAGTCGTTCTTGCCGAAGCCGTCGTCGGAGACTATGAGCGAGAGGTTGGAGGGATAGTTTGGTATCCAGTGCTGCATGTAGACCTTGACGTTCAGCGCCTCCAGACGCTTACGGAAGACGTCCGCCGCCTGCTGCCCGCGGTAGTGCGTTATCGAGACGCTGCCCACGTAGAGCCCGATGGCCCGGAAGGCGTCGATGAGCCTGAGCGCGTCCTCGTCGTAGGTGATGCCGAGGTCGCCGCGGCGCTTTGAGCGCTCCATGTCGTCGGCGGAGATGACAATCACTATCTCGGCCTCGTCCCTCATCTCCAGCAGCATCCTCACCTTGCTGTCCGGCTGGAAGCCCGGCAGCACGCGGGAAGCGTGGTAGTCGTCAAAGAGCTTGCCGCCGAACTCGAGGTAGAGCTTGCCGCCGAAGCGCTCGATGCGCTCGCGTATCCGCGCGGACTGGAGCTGTACGTATTTGTCGTTGTCAAAGCCTGTCTTCTTCATATATTTACCCCTCCCTGAAATTCAAACCACATGTTATAATACACCCATGAGCCGCGCCGCGCAAACATATTTTCGCGGAATTTTCTATTTCTCTTTTTTTGTTCACAATTGTGTGGTATAGTATCCCGGTTGAAGTATATCACACGAGGTGATTGAGATGGGACTTATGAGCAAGCTCTTTGGTACGCACAGCGACCATGAGCTCAAGAGGATATACCCGATAGCGGACAGGATTGAGGCGCTCGAGCCGAAGATGCAGGCCCTCTCCGACGAGGAGCTCAAGGCCAAGACGCAGGAGTTCAGGGAGCGCTACGCCGCCGGCGAGAGCCTTGACGACATGCTGCCCGAGGCCTTCGCCGCCGTGCGCGAGGCCGCCTGGCGCGTGCTGGGCATGAAGCCCTTCCGCGTGCAGCTCATCGGCGGCATCGTGCTGCACCAGGGCCGCATCGCCGAGATGAAGACCGGCGAGGGCAAGACCCTTGTCGCCGTGCTGCCGGCGTATCTGAACGCCATCGCCGGCGAGGGCGTGCACATCGTCACCGTAAACGACTACCTCGCCCGCCGCGACAGCGAGTGGATGGGCAAGGTCCACCGCTTCATGGGCCTCACCGTGGGCCTTATCGTCCACGGCCTCACCAGCGAGGAGCGCCGCGCGGCCTACGCGGCCGACATCACCTACGGCACGAACAACGAGCTCGGCTTCGACTACCTCCGCGACAACACGGTCATCTACACGGAGAACAAGGTGC
>CALWYR010000176.1 GCA_944385805.1 uncultured Oscillospiraceae bacterium | reverse complement strand
CCGCCGGGGCGCGGCCAAGCGCCGTTCGGTGCGCGGGCGCGGCCCGCGCCCGTGTGGGGGGCGTACCGGCGCCGTCCGTCGCGCGACCGCGGGGCGTCGGGGACGCCGCCCCTTACGGGTGGGCGGTCAACGTCGCATACAGCACACATCGAAACGCGCAGCCCGCGCACATTTGGCGGGCGACCGGCGTTGTCCGTCATCCAACGCCGGGCGGGCGTGGAAGATAAGCCCCTACGATGATGGGGGGCGCAGCCGCGCCGGTTAACTAACCCGTCAGCGGCCAAAGAAAGCGCCCCGGGTATGGGAAAAAGCTTTTAAGAAGCTGAAAAAAGCCCCGGCGCCGGCGACTTTCCCAACGGTCGAGCGGCGAATTGACGCAAATTTATTGACATCGCGGCCGCTTCGCGCTATCCTTCGCTCGTACCCCGGGGCAATCCGAAAGGAGGCCGACAATTTTGGAAAACGATAAGAAAAAATCCTTCGGCGAATTCATCACCCAGCGCAGGAAGGCGCTCGGGCTCACTCAGCGGGAGTTCGCCGACAAGCTATTCGTCACCGACAGCGCGGTGAGCAAGTGGGAGCGGGGCATGAGCTTCCCCGACATCACGCTGATACGCGATATCTGTGAGATACTGGGAGTCAGCGAGCACGAGCTGCTGACAGCCAGCGAGGACGTCGAGGCGCGCAGCGCGGAGAAGCTGGCCGCGAAATACCGCCGCTATGCCCGCAGCTTCAAGCTCGCGCAGTACATACTCTACGGCGGCGCGGCGCTTATTTGCCTTATATGCGACGCGGCGGACGGCGGCGGCTTCGGCTGGTCGCTGGTCGTGCTCGCCTCGCTCATTACGGCGGCGAGTCTCACGCTGCTGCCCGCGCTCGTGCCGGAGCGCATGGGCGGCGTGAGCGCCGCGCTGGGCCTCATGGCGTCCGTGACGCTGCTCTTCGGCGTCATCTGCGCCGTCTATGGCTATGACTGGTTCGCGCCCGCGGCGCTCGGCACGCTCTTCGGGCTATGGCTGCTGACCGGGCCGTACATAGTCCGCCGCCTGCCGCTGCCGGAGGCGCTCAGGCATCGCAAGGCCTCGCTCTACTTCGCGCTCGCGCTCTTGCTGCTGCTCGCGCTGCTGGGCGTCTGCTGCCTGCGCGAGGGCGGGGGCTGGTTCCTTACGGCGGCGCTGGGCGTACTTTTGGGCCTGGCCGTCGTGCTTTTGCCCTTCGTCATGCGCCAGCTGCCCCTGCCGCGCGAGCTCAACCGCCACCGCGCGCTGGTCTGGCTCGGCGTCGTGACGCTGCTGCTCGCGGCGCTCATACCCGCGGCGGGCGCGCGCTATCTCTGGACGGAGGCCTATCCGCTCATGCTCGTCGCGATGGCATGGCCCTGGGCGCTGCTCTTATGCATTCGCTATCTGCCCGGCTTCTGGCAGTTCAAGGCCGCCGCAAGCTGCGCCGTCACGGCTCTCTGGATATGGCTCGCGCCCTGGGGCGTGCAGCTCATCATCGAGGCCAACGGCTGGGTCGCGACGAACACCTACGACCCGCTGCGCCCCTACGGCGTCGACTTCTCCGACTGGGCGAGCGCGCCCACGCTGGGCGGGAACATCGCCGTGACCGTCATGCTCGCGCTCACGCTCGCCGCGGCCGCGCTGCTCGCGCTGGGCGTCCGGCGGCAAATAAAAACGCCGCGAAGCCAATAATAAGGCAATTCGCGGCGGTGTCGGCTGCAATATTTCCCTACGTTGGCATTATCCAAATCAGGTCAATGGGTCGAAGCCTTACGCTTCCTCTCAGCCGCACGGCGGCTCCCCTTTTTGGCGACTCAATTATACGCTATCGGCGCGGCGTTTGCAACTAAAATTTTACGCGCCGCCCTCACGTGCCGTGCGGCCGTGGTCCATGGCCCGCGAGTTTAAGCCGGAGCGCGCCGCTTAACCGCGGCGCGCTCTTTGCCTCACCTGCCCAGCGCGTTGCCCTCGTCGGCTCCGGCGAGGGGCTTGCTGAGCTTGTAGTGATACCTTTTGAAGCCCTCGCGCTCGTAGAAGCGGTGCGCGTCCCGGCGCAGCACGTTGCAGGCGAGCTCTATCTGGACGCGGCGCTGGGCGAGGGCGGCTACGTGGGCTTCGCGGAGCATGTCCGCGCCGACGCCGCGATTGCGGTGCCCGGGCGCGACGGCCAGCTCCATTATCTCCGCTATGCGCGCGGCGTGGTGCAGCTGGTACTCAAAGCGCAGATTGCACTCGGCTATCACCGCGCCCTCCTGCTCGCAGACGAGGCAGAGGTAATCCGGGCTCGCGAGCTGCGCGCGGAAAATCCCGGCGAAGTCCATATACGGCAGCTCCTTCGCCTCCATATCGCAGATGAGCGAGTAGACGGCGTCGAGGTCGCGCTCCTGCGCCGGTCGGATGACTGGGGCGCTCATTTTTTCCTCCCGAGCTTACGCTTTTTGCCGTCGGTGCCGACGACGTAGGTGTTCTCGAGCACCTCAAGAGCGCCGCGCCGCCACTCGGCGAGGTATTCCTCGCGCAGGGCCTTGCGCTCAGATAGCTCCTCCGGCGTGAGCTCGCGCTCGCGCGCTATGGCGGTGAGCTCGGAAATCCTGTCCATTTTGGCCTTTTCCATGTGCTTCGCCTCAGTTCTTGAGCGAGTTGAGCGGGGCGGGGATGCGCCCGCCGCGGCGGATGAACTCGGCGCTCGACTCGGTGTGCACCGGCATGACCGGCGCGCTGCCCAGCAGGCCGCCGAACTCGACGGTATCGCCCACGTCCATGCCGGGCGCGGGAATTATGCGCACGGCGGTGGTCTTCTGGTTTATCATGCCTATCGCGGCCTCGTCGGCGATGATGGCGCTTATGGTCTCCGCGCCGGTGGAGCCGGGGACGGCTATCATGTCGAGGCCGACGGAGCAGACGCAGGTCATGGCCTCGAGCTTGTCTATTGTGAGCGCGCCGCTCCTGGCGGCGGCTATCATGCCCTCGTCCTCGCTGACGGGGATGAACGCGCCGGAGAGCCCGCCGACGGAGGAGCTGGCCATGACGCCGCCCTTCTTGACCGCGTCGTTCAAGAGCGCGAGCGCGGCGGTGGTGCCGTGCGTGCCGCAGACCTCGAGGCCCATCTCCTCGAGTATACGGGCCACGCTGTCGCCCACAGCGGGCGTGGGAGCGAGGGAGAGGTCTACTATGCCGAAGGGCACTCCGAGCCGTCTGGAGGCCTCCTGGGCCACCAGCTGGCCCATGCGCGTGACGCGGAAGGCGGTCTTCTTAATCGTCTCGGCGACGACGCCGAAGTCCTCGCCGCGCACGGCCTTGAGCGCGTTGTGGACGACGCCGGGGCCGCTGACGCCGACGTTTATGACCGTGTCCGGCTCGCTGACGCCGTGGAAGGCGCCGGCCATGAAGGGGTTGTCCTCGACGGCGTTGCAGAAGACGACGAGCTTGGCGCAGCCGAAGCCGCCCTGGGCGGCGGTGAGCTCCGCCGTCTCCTTGATGACACGGCCCATGAGCGCGACGGCGTCCATGTTGATGCCGGCCTTCGTGGAGCCGACGTTGACGGAGGAGCAGACGAGCTCCGTCTCCGCCAGCGCGCGGGGTATGGAGCGGATAAGCTTCTCATCAGCGGGCGTCATGCCCTTTTGCACGAGCGCGGAGAAGCCGCCGACGAAGTTGACGCCGGTCTCGCGCCGCGCGTCGTCGAGCGCCTCGGCGAAGCAGAAATAGTCGGCGCAGTCGCTCGCGCCCGCGACGAGGGCGATGGGCGTGACGGAGATGCGCTTGTTGACGATGGGGATGCCGAACTCGGCCTCTATCTCCTCGCCCGTGCGCACGAGGCGCTCCGCCTTGCGCGTAATCTTGTCGTAAATCTTGCGGCAGGCGGCCTTCGGGTCGCTGTCGCAGCAGTCCAGGAGCGAAATGCCCATAGTGACCGTGCGCACGTCCAGGTGCTGCTGGTCTATCATTTCAATAGTCTCGAGTATTTCACCGCGGTTTATCATGCGTTTTACCTCCAACTGCCGCGGACGCTTCCGGCGGCGTTGATTATCGTAATATATCGGGGCGGGGCTTTGCCCCGGTCCGATACCTTATCTTGCGCCGTGGCGGCGCAAGCGCCTCGCCGTGCGAGGCGAGGAGGGTATCGCGGCATTTATGCCGCGTATCCAGGGAGGACGGAGTCCTCCCTGGAAGTCAAATCTTGTGCATCGCGTTGAATATTTCCTCGCGCTGAATCCGTATCTGTATCCCGTGCTCCTCGCCCCCGGCGGCGAGCTCGCCGGCCAGGTCGGCGAAGGGCACGGTGCAGGCGGAGGCGTCCACCAGCATAATCATGGTGAAATAGTCCTGCAATACCGTCTGGCTGATGTCCAGTACGTTCACGCCGCGGTCTGCGAGCAGGCGGCTGACAAGGGCGATGATGCCCACGCGGTCTTTACCGATGACTGTAACTATAGCTTTCACTTTGCGTCCTCCTCAGACATGGTGCCGAGCTCGTCGAGGTTTTTCTCAAAGGCCGGCATGAATTTTTCCAGAAAATAATCCGCCTCGCGGAGCTTCATGCTTTTGATGCGCTCAAGCGTCTGACGCTCGGCGGAGACAAACTCAAGATTGCCCGCCTTGCGCTCTTCCACGCACTTTATATAGGCCGAGAGCCGGTCGGCACATTTGAGCATCGGTGCGAGGCCATCCCCCACTTCGCCGCTGATTAGGGGCCAAAACTCGCCTTGCAGCTCCACCGGGAGCATATTAACGAGCTTATCTGCCGCGACGTGCTCCACCTCGCGGTAAGCCTCGGTGATTTCGGCGCTGTGGTACTTTATCGGCGTCGGCATGTCGCCGGTGAGGATTTCGGGCGCGTCGTGATAGAGCGAGGCGCAGACGAGCGTGCCCACGTCGCAGTCCTCGCCGAAGACCTCGCGCCGGATGAGCCCCAGCGCGTGGGCGAGCACGGCGACCATGTGGCTGTGCTCCTGCACGTTTTCCGGTATCGACGAGCGCATCAGCCCCCAGCGCGAGATGTAGCGCATCCGAGAAATGAGCGCGAAAAAGTCTGACATATTGCCACCTTCAATCATTTTGTACCTCCCCCACCACGCGCTTGGACTTCCACGCGCCGGAGAAGTAGCGCGGGAAAGCCAGCAGGCAGCCCATGCCCCAGCCGAAGGGGATGTTCCACCAGCAGGCGGAGGAGCCGACGCCGAGCGCGTAGACCATCGTGTAGCTGGCCGCGACGCGCAGCGCGAGCGTGGAAAAGCTCATCATGCTCGTCCAGAGCACGTCGCCCGCGCCCTGCAGAAGCCCGCTCGTGGGCATATAGAGCGCGAAGAGGATGATGCACAGGCTCATGAAGCGCTGGTACTCGACCGCCTGCGCGAGCGCCTCGCCGCTGAGGGAGAAGAGCCGCGCGAAATCCGGCGCGAGGATGAAGAGCAGCGCCGAGACGCAAACGCTCATGCAGCAGCTCATGGCCGTGCCGGCCCGGAAGCCGCGGCGGACGCGGCCGTATTTCTCCGCGCCGACGTTCTGGCCGCTGAAGCTGGACATGGCGCTGTTCATGCCGAAGATGGGGATGAGCGCGTAGCTCTCCATGCGGTTGCCGGCGTTGAAGGCGCTCATGGTCACCTGCGCGAAGCTGTTGACCAGGCGCTGGATGAAGACGTTGCCCAGCGAGACGACGGCCTGCTGCAAGATGGCGGGCACGCCGAGCTTTAGGCACAGCCGGAACTTCCCCGCGTCGAAGACGAACTCGCCGCGCCGGAAGCGGAAGATGGGGTAGCGGCGGAACATATAGAAGATGCTGAACGCCGCGCAGACCGCCTGCGCGATCACCGTCGCCGCGGCGACGCCCACGACGCCCCAGCCGAAGCTTATGACGAACCAGAGGTCGAGCACGGTGTTGAGCCCCGCGCTGACAAAGAGGAAGTACATGCTCGCGCGCGAGTCGCCCACGGCGCGCAGTATGCCGGCGACGGCGTTGTAGACGTACTGGAAGACCAGCCCGACGGCGTAAATGGCGAAGTACTCTATCGCGTAGTCGCGGCAGGCAGCGTCCGTGACGCGCATCAGCCCCACGACCAGCAGCCGCGCGCCGAGCGAGCCGCCCAGCGCCAGCAGCGCGCCGAGGGCGGTCTGAGTTATGAGCAGCGTGCTGGCCGCGCGCCGCAGCTCCGTCTCGCGCCGCGCGCCGTAGAGCTGGGAGATGAGGACGCCGCCGCCGTTGGAGAGCCCCAACGAGATGGCCAGAAAGAGGAAGATGAGCGAGGTGCAGGAGCCCACCGCGGCGAACATCGCGTCGCTTATCGCCTGCGTCGCGCCGCCGTAGCGGCTGACTACGATGCTGTCCACCGTGTTGTAGAGCTGCTGCAAAAACTGCCCCGCCATGATTGGCAGTGAAAAGAGCAGCAGCTCCTTCCATTCGACTCCAACGGTCATGTCCCGCCGCGCGTCCAGGCCGCTCACCCCCTCAAAAATGCCGTATTATTTATTGTAACACGCAAAACCCCAACATTGCAAGCCCAATGGCGCAAACGCCGGGCAAATGTTGGGGATAATAGGCGATATAAAGCAAAATGTGTTGACGTTTTCGTCGAATATGATATAATTATCTTGCCCCGAAAGGGGAGGAAGAAGTACTGCACATTCGGCAGGTGGTTTTTGGCCTCTTTTCTTTGAAAGGAGGTGACTGCGATGATGATAAGCTTACTTATCCACTTTCGTGGTTACTCCTTCAGGATCGTCCTGAAGAAGCTCAAAGACCGCCACTCTGCCAAGTGACGGCCTTTGGGTACATGTTGCGCGACAGCGTAGCATCCCATAAGCTGACCATTTGACCAGGGCCATTAACCGTCTGTCGCAGTGCTTCTTTCTATCTTTATTATACTCGAAATCGCGGGATTGTCAAGTCGCTGTTCTGGTTGGCGGCTTTTTTCGCGCGAAATATTGACCTTCCTGCCGAATATTGATATAATTGGCTTGCCCCGTGAGGGGTGGGGAAACGCTGCACATCTGTCAGGCGGTCCGGCCGCCTTCTTTTGCGAGAAAGGAGGTGGTACAATGGAGCTAATTAGTTTGCTTATCCACTTCCGTGGATTTGCGTTCAGGTTCACCCTGACAAAGCTCAAGGGCCGCCGCTCTGCCAAACGGTGACCCTTGGGTACATAGCTTGACGCCGCGCGCGTTGAGCTCCACCCACCTGTCAGCTGTATGAGCCGGGCCGCTTGTCGCAGCGTTTCTTCCTGTCTTTATTATACCCGATCGTGGCTAAAAGTCAAGGTCGGGTTTTTGGTTTTTTGTTGGGGGGTGATGTAAAAACCGCCCCCGGGGTTGGCCGGGGGCGGGAAACTAGGTGTTAGTTTATTTTGGGGGTTGCTGATTACTCAGCGACCTCGTTGAGGCCCCAGAAGTAAATGTCAGCACTGTGAGCAGTGCTCGTCCAGTCAAAGTTGACGGTACGGTAATCATCTTCGCTAATAGTCATATCAACGACCTTCACGTTAGCATTGTCATTGATGGTAGTTACCTTAACGCCATTGTAGTTGGCAATCGTCAGGTTTTTGTAACTATAGTACAGCTCAACGTCGAAGGTTTCTCCGAGGTTCACGGTGAAAACGTTGCTCTCGGCCGCGGCAGTGCCGCCCTTGACAGTCCAAACGCTCTTGTCATCAGCGATGTGCACAGTCAGAGTCACAGGGATACCGGTGATGGTGAGAGTGGTATCGACACGATCCTGAGGCATATAGTCCACAGTGGCAACCAGCTTGCCATTCTCGACCTTAGCGGTACTTGTCTTCGGGGTAACCGTGGAGCTATTAGCATGCTTGATGGTGAAGTTCACTGTGTACTCAGCGCCTTCAGTCAGCGTCACATTGTCGTTGGAAAGGACAACGTCAATGTAGTTGCGCGTACCAACAACCTGATCCTTGTTGTCTTCGTAGCTCTCAATTTCCCAACCGGCGAGGTCGTCATCGAGAACCACGGTAGCGGTGTTCTTCCAGCCCTGCTCGAGGACGTAGATAGTAACGACCTGCTTGTTGCTGACGACGTAAGCTACAGTAACCTTCTCGTTGTCGAACCAGTAGATAAGATCTTCGATGCTATCGATAGCGTAATCGGTATCCTTAACGCTGGCGCGGCAATCAACGACGACAGGATTCTCGGCAACCGGGATGTCATTCAGCAGAGTGTTGCCGTCTCCGGAAGCATCGAGTCCAACATAGCCAACGTACTTCGTGCTAGCAGTCTCGTCTTCCTTGATAACAGTCCAGAGGTCGTTGACAACCTTGAAGCTGTAGAAGCCGCGCTTCATGTTAGTTTCTTCCGCGGTTTTAACAGTGACGGTGACAGGCTTGCCATTCAGGTAGAAGCCGGTGTACTGGTAACGGTTCACACCATTAACGGGCACGATCTTCCAGTCGTCCTTGTTAAGGTCAGTGGGCAGGAAGAGGCCGTCGCCCTGAGTGACGATCTTGCCCATGTAGCCGAAGACGGCGCTGGCGGAGTAATCATTGGTGGGAGTCTTGCTGACGGTCAGAGCCGCAGGCTTGAAGGTGACGTTGGTGCCAATGTAATCAGCCATCAGAGCAGAGAGGCTATCGTAGACCTTAACGCTGACCTTGGAGCCGTCGCCGGAAGCGACAACGAACTTCGCGGTCTTGTTGAGGAGGACGTCGTCAACATCGCTGACGGTATCCCACTTGATGGTGTTGGCAGTGAGCTTGAGGCTATCAGCAACAATGTACTTGCCGCTGTAGAGTTTGTCAGCCGAGGTCACAGCAGTGTTGGGCTCGAAAGCGGAGCCGCTGGGAGCGGTATTCTTGCCCGGAGTGTAGACGCCGTTGGCATCGGCAACGCCGAGGTCGAAGAAGTCGGGATCACGCAGCTCGCCGCCGTTCAGGATGAAGCTGGCACGGACAGGCAGGTCAACAACATCGCCGTTCTCGACATTGATGAACTGAGCGGTGTAGGTGTGCTCGCCGTGGTAGGTGTCGTTGAAGCTGGAGCTGACCTTGAACTCGCCGGTGTAGTAGTAGAGGTTGGCAACGCCGTTCCTGACGATGTCATAGAAGTGGCCATGAGTGTCGAGCAGGAAGGTGAAGGTGCTGCCGACGATCTTCAGATAATCGTCGCCGGTGCCATCGTAGAAGACAGAAGCGCTGAGCTTGGTGCCGTCGGTCAGGGTAACGGTCTTGGTGCTGTTGTCATACTCCTGGACAGTGCCGGTAGTGGCGCTGGTCGGGTAGACGTAGTACTCACCATTGACGTTGATGTAGATAACCTCGCTGAACTTGGCGATGTCAGAGATGTCAGTCCAGACGTCGGCAGTCTTGACGGTAGCGCCGTCGACGACAACAGTCTTCTTGACGGGATCGGTCACGCCGAGGGTGCCCATGTTGAAGTAGAAGTATACGCCGGCATAGCTGTTCTTGGCATAGGCGGTGTTGTCGATGAAGGCGTACTCGTAAGCACGATACTTGCCCTTAGTCGTGCCGAGATCATCAGTATTGATGGTGGCGGAGCCAGCATCCTTATTCTGATCGGTAACGGCCTTATCGGAGGGGCACTCGAGAGTGGTGGTCTTCGCCATATCGTAGGTATAGACGCCGGTGTGGTCGGAATCGTCGAAGAACCAGGCGCGGACGGCGTGGAAGTAGAGGTCCTTATCGGTATCGGCGGCGACGGCGACGGTGTTGGACTTGGTGT
>CALWYR010000175.1 GCA_944385805.1 uncultured Oscillospiraceae bacterium | reverse complement strand
GATTACGAGCGCGGTAGGTTTGACTTCGCTCATGCGCTCACTCCTGGGCGGTGCCGGCGACTATGCGGGCGAAGTCGGCAGCCTTGAGGCTGGCGCCGCCGATGAGGCCGCCGTCGATGTCGGGCTGTGCGAGCAGCTCGTCGCAGTTCTTGGCGTTCATGCTGCCGCCGTAGAGGATGCTGACGGCGCGGGCGACGCGCGCGTCGAACATGCCGCGGATGACGGCGCGGATAGCGGCGCAGACCTCCTCGGCCTGCTCGGCGGTGGCGGTCTTGCCGGTGCCGATGGCCCAGATGGGCTCGTAGGCTATGACGCAGCGCTTGACCTCCTTGGGCTCGAGGCCGGCGAGGGCGGCCTTGACCTGGTAGTCGATATACTCAATCGTGAGCTCCTTCTCGCGCTGCTCGAGGCTCTCGCCCACGCAGATGATGGGCACTATCCCGGCGGCGAGGAGGTTCTTGACCTTGGTGTTGACGTCGGAATCGGTCTCGCCGTGATAGGCGCGGCGCTCGCTGTGGCCGACGATGCAGTAGCGGCAGCCGAGGTCGGCGAGCATGGCGGCGTTGACCTCGCCGGTGTAGGCGCCGCTCTCATGGGTGGAGACGTCCTGGGCGCCGAAGACGATGCGGCTGTCCTTGATGGCGCGGGCCACGGCGGGGACAATCACATAGGGCACGCAGAGCACGGTGTCGCAGGTCTTGGTCTTGGGCAGCTGGGGCCTGAGCTCGTCGACAAAGGGGCGGGCCTCGCTCGGCAGCTTGTTCATCTTCCAGTTGCCGGCGATGATGGTCTTGCGGTACTTCCTGTTCATTATGAGTCTGCTCCTTTACTTACTTGTCTGCTTATTTGTCCAGCAGGCAGGCAACGCCCGGCAGCTCCTCGCCCTCGAGGAACTCAAGGGAAGCGCCGCCGCCGGTGCTGATGTGGGTAATCCTGTCGGCGTAGCCGCTCTTCTCAACGGCGCTGGCGCTGTCGCCGCCGCCGATAATGGTCACGCCGCCGCAGTTGGCGACAGCCTCGGCCACGGCGAAGGTGCCCTTGTTGAAACTGGCGAACTCGAAAACGCCCATGGGGCCGTTCCAGACGACGGTGCCGGCGCCCTTGACGGCGTCCTTGTAGAGCTCGACGGTCTTGGGGCCGATGTCCATGCCCATCATATCCTCGGGGATGTCCTCGCCGGTGACGACGGGCTCGGCGTCGGCGGAGAACTCAGCCGCGCAGATGTGGTCGACGGGCAGGAGCAGCTTGACGCCCCTGGCCTCGGCCTTGGCCATCATCTCCTTGGCGTAGTCGACGCGGTCGGCCTCGAGCAGGCTTTTGCCGATGGTGTGGCCCTGGGCCAGCTTGAAGGTGTAGGCCATGCCGCCGCCGACGATGACGGTGTCGGCCTTCTCGAGCAGGTTGTTGATGACGGCGATCTTGTCGCTGACCTTGGCGCCGCCGAGGATGGCGACGAAGGGGCGGGCGGGGTCGCTCAGGGCCTTGCCCATGACGGAGATCTCCTTCTCCACGAGCATGCCGGCATAGGCGGGCAGATAGGCCGCGACGCCGGCGGTAGAGGCGTGGGCGCGATGGACGGTGCCGAAGGCGTCGGAGACATAGACCTCGGCCATGCCCGCGAGTTCCTTCGCGAACTCGGGGTCGTTCTTCTCCTCGCGCTTGTCAAAGCGGAGGTTCTCAAGCAGCATGAGCTGGCCCGGCTGCAGGGCGGCGGCCTTGGCCTTGGCGTCCTCGCCGATGATGTCGGCGGACATGACGACCTCCATGCCCAGCAGCTCGGCAAGGCGCTTGGCGACGGGCTTGAGGCTCAGGGACTCCTTCCACTCGCCCTTGGGCTTGCCCAGATGGGAGCAGGCAATCACGGCGGCGCCGTTATCGAGCAGGTACTTGATGGTGGGAAGGGCGGCGACGATGCGCTTGTCGCTCGTGATTTCGCCGGTCTCCTTGTTCATGGGAACGTTGAAGTCGCAGCGGAGCAGGACCTTCTTGCCGTGGGGGTCGAAGTCGTGCACGGTTTTCTTGTTGTAGTTCATGCTTCATTCCTCCTGTTTCATTTGGCCGAAATCTAGTAGGCCCGGGAAACCCTGCTGCCGCAGAGCCTCGTAGGTGAGGATGGCGGCGGCATTTGATAAGTTGAGGCTCCTCGCCTCAGAAACCATCGGGATGCGTATGCAGCGCTCGCGGTATTTCTCCCGCAGCCACTGCGGCAGCCCGGCGGTCTCCTTTCCGAACATAAGCGTCACGTCCCCGCTCCAGTCGCAGTCGGCGTAGCTGCGCGGGGCCTTTGTGGTGGTGAGCCAGAGGTTCGCGTCGCCGCGGCGGGCGAAGTAGTCCTCTATGCTCTCGTACACTGTCAGATCCACGAGATGCCAGTAGTCGAGCCCAGCCCGCTTGACCGCGCTGTCCGATATGTCGAAACCCAGCGGCTTGACGAGGTGCAGCCTCGCGCCGGTGCAGGCGCAGGTGCGGGCGATGGCCCCGGTGTTGTTCGGGATCTCGGGTTCTACGAGCACGATATCTATCATGTCTCGTCCCTCCGGCTTGTCACATACGTTTGTGACGTTCCTGTTATCTTTTTCGCAAGCACATTTTACTACCTAACTGGTAAGATTACAATACCAAAAATGCCGTAAAAACGGTTTTTTTAATTAATTTTTTGTAAAACCCGCCATACATTCGCTCCGATGTTGAATCTTGCGCGGTTTTGTGTCATAATGTAGGCGCTGATTTCGCTTTGCGGAGGTCAAAATGGAAAGATACTTTATTATAGTACCCTGCTACAATGAAGAAGAGGTGCTGCCCGTGACCAGCGAGCGGCTGGGCGATTGCCTGGAGCGGCTGATAGGGCGCGGCTTCGCCTCTCCCGACAGCCGGGTGCTCTTTGTCAACGACGGCTCCACCGACCGCACCTGGGAGCTCATAGAGGGTTACTGCGCCGGCGGCGGGCGTTTCGGCGGCCTGAGCCTCGACCGCAACCGCGGCCACCAGACCGCCCTCACCGAAGGGCTCATGTGCGCGAGGGAGTACCGCGCCGTCTCCGTCTCCATAGACGCCGACCTGCAGGACGACGTGAACGCGATATACGAGATGGCGGAAAAGCGCGCCCGCGGCGCGCACATAGTCTGCGGCGTGCGCGCCAGCCGCCAGACGGACACCTTTTTCAAGCGCAACACCGCCCGCGCCTACTATAAAATAATGCGCCTGCTCGGCTCGAGCCTCATCTACGACCACGCCGACTTCCGGCTCATGGGCCCCGAGGCCCTCGACGCCCTCGCGCTCTACCACGGCGACGACCTCTTCCTGCGTGGGCTCATAACCCGCCTGGGCTACCCCTGCGAGACGGTGAGCTACGACCGCACCGAGCGCTTCGCGGGCGAGAGCAAGTATACGCTCCGCAAGATGCTCAAGCTGGCCGCCAAGGGCTTCACCAGCGGCAGGCAGCGCCCGCTGAGCGTCGCGCGCGAGAGCTATGCGCACACGAAGGAGCTGATCGGCCTTGAGCGCGTGTAAGGACTGCCCGAGGGCCTGCGGCGCCGACCGGGAGGCGGGCGAACGCGGTTACTGCGGCATGGGCGCCCTGCCCCGCGCCGCGAGGGCCGCGGCGCACTACGGTGAGGAGCCCTGCATATCCGGTTCTCACGGCAGCGGGGCGGTTTTCTTCACCGGCTGCTCCCTCGGCTGCGCCTACTGCCAGAACGCCGCCATCTCCACGCCGGAGGGGCTGGGCAGGGAGCTCACCGTGCCCGAGCTGCGCGACACGCTGCTGCGCCTTCGCGACACGGGCGTACACAACATCAACCTCGTCACCGGCTCGCACTTCATCCGCCCCATCGCCGAGGCGCTCGACGGTCTCGAGTTCGGCATACCCGTGGTGTGGAACTCGAGCGGCTACGAGAGCGTCGAAGCGCTCCGGCGGCTAGAGGGCCTGGTGCAGATTTACATGCCCGACTTCAAGTATTCTTCACCCGTGCCGGCGGAGAAATACTCCTCCGCGCCCGACTACCCCGAAATCGCCGCCGCGGCGATACTCGAGATGTTCCGCCAGACGGGGCCCTACCGCCTCGACGACGGGGACATGCTGAAAAGCGGCGTCATAATCCGCCACCTCATCCTGCCCGGCTGGACGGACAACTCCATCGGCGTCATAGACTGGGTCGCCGAACACTTCCCCATGGGCGGCGTGCTCTTCTCGCTCATGAGCCAGTACACGCCCATGCCCGGCGTGGAAAAGCGCTTCCCCGAGCTCGCCCGCACAGTCGACCCCGCCATAGCGCAGATGCTATATGAGTACCTGCTCGACCGGGGCATAGAGGACGGCTACTACCAGGAGCCCGACTCCAGCGGCGAGGACATGATCCCCGCCTGGGACCTCACCGGTCTGTGAGCTGGAAATGGAGCGCGGCAGCATGTCCTTCCAACACAGGCGCTGTCTAAAGGAAGAGGAGTGTCTCTGTGGAAAAACGCCACGCCTCAGGGAAACCGGCCCTGGTACCAGTTTCTGCGCAGATATCCGCTCCGCTTTACCCGCCAAGAGCCCACAGGCAGCTATATTGTCGATTCCTATTGCCGAAAGGCGGATTTAGTGGTAGAGTTAGATGGAAGCCGCAAAACATTGCTTCCGGCGATTGAGGCCGGAACAAATACTGATACATCAGGAGGTAATAAACCATGACCTACAACGAAGTACTCGAGAAAGCGCGCACCAACATCGGGCCTTACTGCAAGGCCTGTCCCGTCTGCAACGGCAAGGCCTGCGGGAACACCATGCCGGGGCCGGGCTCCAAAAACCCGGGCAACGGCGCGGCGCGGAACTATGACGCCTGGCAGAGGGTCTACGTCAACATGGACACGATCTGCGACCACGACGTGCCCACCACCGGCCTCACCCTCTTCGGCCGCGAATTCGGCCTGCCCGTCTTCACCGCCCCGATAGGCGCGCTGCCCATGCACTACTCCGACGCCTACGACGACTTTGCCTACAACGACATCCTCATTCCCACGGCGGTCGCGAACGGCTCCATGAGCTTCACCGGCGACGGCGTCGACCCCGAGATAATGAAGCGCGCCGTGGCCGCCATGAACAAGGTCGGCGGCGTGGGCGTGCCCACGATAAAGCCCTGGAACGTCGAGGCCGTGATGGAAAAGCTCGACATCCTCAACGAGAACAAAATCTTCGCCGCGGCCATGGACATCGACGGCGCGGGCCTGCCCTTCCTCAAGGCCATGAACCCCAACGCCGGCAGCAAGACCGTCGCCGAGCTCAGGGAGATCATCTCCTACGCCAAGATGCCCTTCATCATCAAGGGCGTCATGACCGTGCGCGGCGCCGAGAAGGCCGTCGAGGCCGGGGCGGCCGGCATCGTCGTCTCCAACCACGGCGGGCGCGTGCTCGGCCAGACCCGCGCCAGCGCGGACGTCCTGCCCGAGATCGCCGCGGCCGTCAAGGGCCAGTGCGTCATCATGGTCGACGGCGGCATCCGCTCCGGCGTGGACGTCTTCAAGGCCCTCGCCCTGGGCGCGGACGCGGTGCTCGTGGGCCGTCCCTTCGTCCCGGCGGTCTACGGCGGCGAGGCCGAGGGCGCGAAGCTGCTCTTCGACAAGTACAAGGCCGAGCTGGTCGACACCATGACCATGTGCGGCGCGCAGAAGCTCTCCGACATCTGCGCCGACATGGTTTATCAGGAGAAATGAAGCGCGCCCTGGCCGCGCTCCTTGCGATACTGACCCTCACCCTCCCCGCCCTCGCAGGCGGGGAGGAGCGCATGGAGGGTCCCGAGGACTTCGTCGCGGAGCTCATGGAGGGCGAATACGGCTTTTCCCCGGAAAACTACGCCGTCGGCTTCAAAAGCCTCTACGACGGCGAGACCTGGTTCCACAACCCCGACGAGTATTTTAAGGTCGCCAGCGTGTACAAGCTGCCGCTCAATATGTACTTCTACGAGCTTGAAAACTCCGGCGAGCTCAGCGGCGACACTATCGTCGCGGGCACGACGCTCGAGCGCTGCCACTATTACAGCCTGGAGTATTCGCACAACGAGATAAGCGAGGCCATGCTCGACTATCTGGGCGGCTACGCGCAGTACAAGACCGACATACTCAAGTACATAGGCGGCGCGGCGGAGGACGTGACGGACGAGTATTACCATGACAACGCCTTCACGGCGGAGATGGTGCTGAACATCCTCGACTACCTGTATCAGCGCTCCGAGTCCTTCTCAGAGCAGCTTGAGCACATGCTCGCCGCCCAGCCGGGCGAGTACCTCGAAGGCGGCGAGCTGGGCTGCGAGATCGCGCAGAAGTATGGTTCTCAGAACTACGACGGCGTACTGCACATCGCCGTAGCGGGCATAGTCTACGCGGACGAGCCCTTCCTCATCACCATCCTCACCCGCAAGAATTACGGCGCGGCCGAGGCCATGGGCAGGCTCTGCGACGCCTTCGCCGAGTGGGAGGCCGCGCGCGTGGGCGCCATGCGTGAGGCCGAGGAGGCCGCCGCAGCCGAGGCCGCGGAGGAGGCCCTCGTGAGGGAGGCGGCGGGAGACGCGATTATGGACGCGCTGAAGGCCGCCATCTGCCTCTCTCCCCTGCCCGCGTCTGTCGGCTGCCTGCTCTCAGGCGCGTTCGACGGCCTGCCGCCGGAGCTCAGCTTATAGCGAAAAATCCCGCCGGACGGCGGGATTTTTTCATTTCATCGTCTCCACGGCGACCTTTATGACGCCGTCGCGGCGGTGCTCGAAGAGCTCAAAGGCGCGCTCGATGTTGCTGAGGGGATAGCGGTGGGTTATGAGCGGCGTGGTGTCTATTTTGCCCGCGGCGATGAGGCAGAGTATCTCCGCGCAGTCGCAGCCGTCGACGCCGCCGGTCTTGAAGGTCAGGTTTTTGCCGTACATGTCCGGCAGCGGCAGGCTCTGCGCGCGGTCATAGAGCGCGACGACGGTGACTATGGCGTTGGGCCTCGCGCACTGCCAGGCCAGCTTGAAGCTCTCGTCCGAGCCGCCGCACTCGATGACGCGGTCGGCCCCGCCGTGCTCCGTGCGCGAGAGCGTGAAATCACGCAGGCACTCCGGGCCGGTGGTGAGCACCTCGGGATGATGCGCGCGTATCAGCGCGAGCCGCTCCGGGTGCCGGTCGCAGACTATGACGCGCGCGGGCTTTTTGAGCAGGACGCACTCGAGCGTGCAGTATCCCGTCGGCCCGCCGCCTATTATCAGCACCGTGTCCCCGGGTCCGATCTAGCTTATCGTCGCGGCCCAGTATCCGGTGGCGAGGATGTCGCCGGTGAGGAGCGCCTGCTCGTCCGTGACGCCCTCGGGGATTATATCGAGCCCGGTGTCCGCGTGGGGCACGCGCACGTACTCCGCGAGGCCGCCGTCTATGCGGCAGCCGAGGGCCCAGCCGCCGTCGGGGTCTGTGCAGTTATTGACCCAGCCGTGCCGGCAGAAGAAGCACTCGCCGCAGTAGGTCTCCACGTTGACCGTCACGCGCTCGCCGGGCCTCACCTTCGTCACGCCGCCGCCCACGGCCTCGACGACGCCGACCATCTCGTGGCCTATCGTCACGCCGGGCACGGCGCGCGGGACGCTCCCGTGCTCGATGTGCAGGTCGCTGGTGCAGATACTCGCGAGCGTGACGCGAACTATGGCGTCGCCGGGCTCTTTTATCTCCGGCCCGGGCTTGTCCGCGAGCCGCAGCTCGCCGCCGCCGTAATAGCTGTAGGCTCTCATGCGCTTCCCCTCACTTTATGAGCTCGTTGAGCTCCGCCTCGTCGATTATCCTGACGCCGAGGCTTTCGGCCTTTGTGAGCTTGCTGCCGGCGGCCTCGCCGGCGAGGACATAGCTGGTCTTTTTGCTGACGGAGACGGAGACCTTGCCGCCGAAGCCCTCGATTATCCGCGCGGCCTCGTCGCGGGTATAGCCCGGCAGCGTGCCGGTGAGGACGAAGGTAAGGCCGCGGAAGCGCTCGTCTGTGACGGTCTCCGTGCTCTCGAAGCTGACTCCGGCCTCGCGCAGGAGCCGAATCTGGTGCTGCGACTGCTCGCTTTCAAACCACTCGCGGATGCTCCTCGCGGTTATGCCGCCGATGTCCGGGATATTCTGCAGTTCCTCCTCGCCCGCGGCCATGAGCTTGTCTAGCGTGCCGAAGTGCGCGGCGAGCACCTTGCCCGCCTTGGAGCCCACCTGGCGGATGCCAAAGGCGCAGAGCAGGCGCGCGAGTCCGGCGGACTTGCTCCTTTCTATCGCGTTGATGAGGTTTTCGGCGGATTTTTTGCCCATGCGCTCCAGCTTGGCGACCTCGGCGGCATTGAGGTAGTAGATGCCCGCCGGGGTGGTCAGGAGCCCGGCGGAGATGAGGTTTTCCGCCACACTCTCGCCCAGGCCCTCGATGTCCATCGCCTCGCGCGAGGCGAAGTGGACGATGTTGCGAAGCCGCTGCGCGGGGCACTCCGCGCCCGTACAGCGCAGCGCCGCGCCGTCCTCGTCGCGGACTATGGGCGCGCCGCACTCCGGGCAGCGCTCGGGCAGATGATAGGGCACGGCCCAGTCCGGGCGCTTTTCCTTCACCACCTCGAGCACCTCGGGGATTATCTCGCCCGCCTTGCGCACGCGCACGGTGTCGCCGATGCGCACGTCGAGCCTGTCTATGAATTCCTGGTTGTGCAGCGTCGCGTTGGTGACGGTCGTGCCCGCGAGGCGCACGGGGGCTATGACCGCCTTGGGCGTTAGCACGCCGGTGCGGCCCACCTGCACGGCGATGTCCTGCACGACGCTCTCCCTGACCTCGGGCGGGTATTTATACGCGGCGGCCCAGCGCGGGGCCTTGGCGGTGGAGCCGAGGGCCTCGCGCTCGGCGAGGGAGTTTATCTTCACCACCGCGCCGTCTATGTCGTAGGGGAAGAGGCCGCGGTTTTCGCCAATCTCCTCTATGCGCGCGCAGACGTCGTCCATGTCGCTGAGTATGGCGTGGGGCACGACGTAGAAGCCGTAGCTCTCGAGCGCGTCGAGGCTCTCGCCGTGGGTGGCGAAGCTGACGCCCTCGGCCTTCTGGACGTTGAAGACGCATATATCCAGCCTGCGCGCGGCGGCGACCTTGGGGTCCTGCTGGCGCATGCTGCCCGCGGCGGCGTTGCGCGGGTTGGCGAGCAGGGCCTCTCCCCTCTCGGCGCGCTTTTCGTTCAGTTCCTCGAAAACCGCGCGGGACATATACACCTCACCGCGCACGATGAGCCGTGGCGGCGCGTTTTTGAGCCGCTTGGGGAGGTTGCGGACGGTTTTGAGGTTCTCCGTCACATCCTCGCCCGTGACGCCGTCGCCGCGCGTCGCGCCGCGCACGAAGACGCCGTTTTCGTACTCCAGCGACATGCTCAGCCCGTCTATCTTGGGCTCCACGCTGTACTCCCGCCCGGCGACGGCGGCGGTGACGCGCTCGTCAAAGGCGCGCAGTTCCTCGAAGGAGAAGACGTCGTTGAGGCTCTCGAGCGGCACCTCGTGCGTCACGGGCGCGAAGCTGCTCTTGGCCGTGCCGCCGACGTGCTGCGTGGGCGAATTGGGGTCATAGAACTCCGGGTGCGCGGCCTCCAGCTCCTCGAGGCGGCGCAGCATGGCGTCGTACTCGAAGTCGGAGATTATAGGCGCGTCCTCGTCATAGTAGTGCCGGTTGTGCTCCTCTATCTCCGCCCTCAGGGCCTCTATCTCGCGTTTTATCTCGTCCATAGTCTTACTCCTGATTCCAGTTCAAATATGTCTCGGGCACCTCGCCGAGAATGACGGTTTCGGCTATAAGTATCTCGCTCACGACCTGGGTTGAGACCGTGCGCCAGGGCATTATGACGTCGATGTCTATGACGACGTCGAGCTTTATCTGGTGCTTCGTCTGGTTAATCC
>CALWYR010000174.1 GCA_944385805.1 uncultured Oscillospiraceae bacterium | reverse complement strand
GTACCAGCTCCAGCCGGCTTCGCCGTAGCGTTCGCCGTTAGCATAGACGTCGGCCGCGAGGACGAAGGGCTCCGCGCCGTAGTCCGCGCCGCGGCGCAGCAGGCCCAGCATGATTTTTTCGGCCTCGGCGCGCAGGCCGCGCTCCTTGCAGGCCAGCGCCAGCCAGATAGCGCCGTGGGTGTACTGCCCGCCGTTTTCGCGGAAGCCCTCGCCGTAGCTGTTGACATAGCCGGCCCTCTCCGTGCCCTCGCCGAAGGGCGGGGCGAAGAGCCGCGTGAGGCCGCCCTTTTCATCGAAGAGCGCCTCCACGGCGGAGCGCAGCGCGGTTTCGACCCGGCTGTCGTCGCAGCCCGCGAAAGCGGCCCAGGCCTGGGCCACGGCGTCTATCCGGCAGCCGGAGCTCTCAGCCGAGCCCAGCGGCCGGCCGTCGGCGAAGCAGCCGCGGCGGTACCAGCGGCCGTCCCAGGCGGCCTCCACTCCCTTCAGGCAGCGTCGGGCCGCGCTCATGAGCACGGCGGCGTCGCCGGTGGGGAGGTGCTTTAGAAAGCGCCGCGCCGTATGGGCGAAGAACTCCGTCAGCCACACGCTCTCGCCGCGCACGCCGTCGAAGCCATCGCACCAGTCGCCGGAGCCCATTTTCAGCAGCCCGTGTTCGCCAAAGCCGCGCCGCAGCACGCAGCGGAAGGCGGCGGCAGCGTGCTCCGCGACGCTCATGAACCTCTCGTCTGGCACGGCGGGCTCATAGCGCGAGTCCTCCCCCGCGGCCAGCGGCGCGGATACGATGCCGCGCACGCGCTCGGTGAGTATCCCCGCGTCGCCCGTGGCCTCCACGTACTCACAGACCGCCCAGGGCAGCCAGAGCAGGTCGTCGGAGATGCGCGTGCGCACTCCCCTGTCCGGCGCGCCGGGGTGCCACCAGTGCATGACGTCGCCCTCGGCGTACTGGTGCGCGCAGGCGTCGAGTATGCGCTCGCGCGCATAGCGCGGATCGACGCGGATGAGGTTGACCGCGTCCTGCAGCTGGTCGCGGAAGCCGTAGGCCCCGCCGCTCTGATAGAGCGAGCAGCGCGCCAGCAGGCGGCAGACCAGCGTCTGATAGGCCGCCCAGCCGTCCATATAGCGGTTGAGCTGAGGGTAGGGCGAGGCGAAGTCCGCGCGGCAGAGCCGCTCAAAGTGAGAGCGCACGCGCCCGAGCTCCCGCGCGGCCGTCTCATAATCCGTCAGCATGCGCAGCTCCTCCGCGTCGCAGCAGCCGCAGGCGATGACAAGGCGCTCGCAGCGCGGTATCACCGCGCCGAAGCAGGGCGAGTAACCGGCCCCCAGCTCTCCGCCGGGCATGTCCGCCAGCCAGGCGGCCTCGTCGCAGGTGAAGGCCGCGGCCTCGCTCGAGAGCGCGGCGGCAAAGGCCATGCCCGAGCGCGCGCTGCGCGCGAGCAGCACGCCGTCTTCGAGCGAGCTCGTGACGAAGGCCGCGCCGGAGCTCTCGGCCGCCAGCTGCAGCGAGGTGTGCCAGCGCAGCTCGCCGGGCGGGTTCTCTATTATCAGCAGCCGCGCCGCGCTCTCGAGCGGGACGAAGGCGGTGACGGAGGCGCCGAGCTTTTCCCAGCGCGCCCAGCCGAGGCCGAAGGTCACGCGGCACTCATATCCGTCCTCGGCGGCGAAGAGGCTCACGCGCCGCCCCTCGTATTCGGTCTCCAGCGTCTCGGGCCCGGCGGCGGCGCGCTCGTCGCAGAGCCAGGCGTTTACGCGCTCCTCGCGGGCGTTGGCGCGCCACATGTTTCCCAGGCCGCAGTCCGCCGCCAGATAGCCGAAGCGCCCGTTAGACATGGGCAGGCTCCAGCACTTGCGCGGCAGCGCGCCCTTGACGGTGAAGACGAACTCGCCGCCGCGCCAGGAGAAGTTGACCTCCCCGCCCCGGCGCTTGCCGGGCAGGGGCGCGTTCACGGGCCGCGCGCCGTCCGGAGCCGCAGCGGGCGCGCCGCTCCCGTCGAGCTTCAGCGCCGCCGAGGCCAGCACGGGCCCGGCGCGGGAGGCGTCCACGCAGAATATCCCGCCCCGCGCCCCGGCGAGGGACTCGAGCGAGTGCGCGGCGAGCGCGCGCTGCACGGTGTCCGAGCCCTGCCGGCGGTAGTCCGCGCCGTCGTCTGTGATGAAGACCAGGTCGGCCCTCACGCCGCACGCGCGCAGCAGAGCGTGGCGCGCCGCCGTCGCCGCGGCGGATTCCCGCGCCCCCTCGCCCGCTTCCACGCGCGCGGCAGCGATGGGATAGTCGCCGGAGATGCCCAGCGCCCAGAGCTCCTCTACCGGCGCTCCGCCGCCCTCAACGCGCGGGAAGCAGAGCCGCCCGGCTATCTCCGGCAGGCTCCGCAGCTCCTCCCGGGCAAGGCCGTAGAGCCCCGCCAGCACCGAGGGCAGGTCCGCCGCCTGGGCCGCGCCCAGCGCGAGCGTGCGCCGCGCGCTCTCCAGCGCCCCGGCGTCGTCGGCGGCAAAGCCAAGGGCGAAGCGCAGCCGCGCCGTCTCCCCCGCGGCCAGCCTCAGCGGCACGCGCGCGGTGACATAAGGGTGCGAGAGCGCGCCGAGCGGCTCGCCGTCGATATTTGCGCTGTAGGCGCAGTCCGCGTCGCAGACAAGGCAGAGCCGGCTGCCCGGCGCGCCCTGCCGCGGCAGGCGGCGGAGGAGCAGCGCCCCGTCCCGCTCGCAGGCCGTGAGCCCCAGTCGCCAATAGGCCGGGTGCGCGGCGTAGTCCCCGCCCGCGGCCAGCACGGGCTCAAACTCCAGCACCAGCTCCCCGGCCAGCTCGCGCCCGGCGCTTATCTCAACTATCCGCAGCTCGCCCATGTCGCGCGCGGAGACGGCCATGGAGACGGAGCAGTCGAAGTCCCGCCCCCTGCCCTCAAAGCGCAGCAGCCCACCCGCGAGCGTGCAGGTGAAGTCCAGCCCTCCCGCCGCGCCGGGCAGGGGCAGCAGCTCCGCGCCCATGAAGCTCAGGCGCATCCCCGCCGGGCCGCTCAGCGCGCTCTCAAAGCCGCGGTAGACGGCCACGGCGCCCGCCGAGGCGCGCGAGAGGCCCGTAGAGCTCACGAGCAGGCTGTAGACGCCGTTGGAAAGCGCGTAGACCCGCGGCTCGCTGGTCGGCGCGCAGCGCTGGGAATCAGCCGCCGCGCCCGCGCGCCGCTCGCGCGCTCGCCCGGAGCGGGCGAAGTCCCGGCGGCGCAGCGTCACCGCGCCTTCCGGCGCGCGCTCGGCGAGCAGGGAGGCGAAGGCGGCCATGTCCGGCTCGGCCATGAAGCGCCGCACGACGGACTTATCCAGCAGGCAGTTGGCCGCGGCGAGCATACTCATGCCCAGATGGTGCGCCATCACGCAGCGCACGCTCTCGCCTCCGCGCCCGGCGCAGCGCCGCGGCGTGAAGTCCACGGCCTCCCAGAGCCCGTAGGGCCCGCCGGGGTCGAGCTCGGCGAAGCGCCTGAGATTGCGCACGGCGGCGTTGGGCGCGACGGCCAGCGCCAGATAGGAGGCGTAGGGCGCGGCGACCGTGTCCGCGTCCATGCCGCGGCGCAGCGCGAGCGAGGCGCAGCCGTGCGCCTTATAACGGTAAGCAAGCGAGGCGTCGAGCGCGAAATAAGCGCTCTCGCTCTGTCCCCAGGGCACGCCCGCGGGCACGTCGCGCCGCTGCACATAGAGGCAGAAGCGCGCGCTCTCCCAGAGCAGCGAGCCGCGCTCGAGCGGCAGGAAGAGCTCGGGCATGAGGTACTCGAACATCGTCCCTGTCCAGCTCGCCAGGCCCCTGTAGCCGTCGCGGCCCAGGAGCGCGCGGGAGAGCTGCCGCCAGTGCCGCGCGCTGACCGCGCCGTGCGCGACAGCGTAGTAGCCGGTGAGGCGCGCCTCGCTGGCCAGAAGGTCGTAGCAGCCCTCGCCGGGCTGCCCCTTTGCGGCGTCGTATCCGATGCGGAAGAGGCGGCGGCGCTTGTCATAGAGCGCGGCGAAGTCCATGCCGTCGCGCAGCGCACGCGCCCTCGCAGCGAGGTCGGGGCGGCCGTGCTCCGTGAGCCCGGCGGCGAGCGCGGTGAGGCTCGCGGCCAGGTTGCCGCTGTCCACGGTGGAGACATAGCGCTCCCTCAGCGGCCTCAGGCTGCGCGTATCGTACCAGTTGTAGAGGTGCCCGCGCCACTTTTCCAGCCCCTCGCAGGTGCCCAGCATCCCCTCGACGAGCTCCAGCGCCCGCTCGCGGCGCGCTATGGCGAGGTCGGCAGCGGCGAGGCAGCTGAGCATGGCAAGGCCGATATTGGTGGGCGAGGTGCGCTCCGCCGCGCCGGTTGGCGGCTGGAACTGCACGTTGTCCGGCGGCAGGTACCCGCGCCCGGGGGTGCAGTTTTCGTCAAAGTAGCGCCATATCTTCTCACATTCCGCCAGCAGGAAGCGCCGGTTCTCGCCCGAGAGCACCGGCGCGAGGGCCGTGTCCGCGCCCAGGGGCGAGATGAAAAGCACGCCCGCGAGCCACACGAGCCCGAGCGTCTTCCCCGCCGGGCCGGGCGCGAGCAACAGCAGCGCCGCGCCCAGCGCGAGCTGCGGCCAGGCCGCAGCCAGCACGGCCCTCGCCCCGCGCGGCAGGGCCTGAGCCGAGGTCTGCCATTGCAGCAGGCGTCTGTGCGATACTGCCGCGCGCCAGAGCGCCGCGCAGACGGCGCTGAGGTTCACCCAGGCCTCCCAGGGCAGGAAGATAAAGCGCAGCAGCACCTGTCCCAGGCGCAGGGCGGCGCCGTAGAGCGCGCCGCCGGGGTGCCTCTCCCGGCCCGAGCGCCGCGTGAGCGCGCGCAGCACCGCCCCCGGCAGGCCAGAGCAGAGCGAGAGCGCCGCGGCTATGCCCGCGGCCGCCAGCCGGGCCTGCGGCAGCAGCGCCGCCAGCGCTATGGCCAGCGCCGAGGCTATGGGCGTGAGGCTGCGCCGCGCGCTGTCTATGAGCTTGAGCCGGTCGGCGAACGCCAGACGCCGGCGCAGCCTCGCCAGCACGGCGAGATTCTGCCAGTCGCCGCGCACCCAGCGGTGCTGCCGCTTGAAGCAGCCCAGCGGCGAGGCGGGGAAGCCGTCTGTGAGCTCGGTCGAGCCCATGTAAGCGCCGCGCAGCAGCGCGCCCTCCACGGCGTCATGCGAGAGGACGAGGTTTTCAGGCAGATCGGAGCAGCACGCGAGCAGCGCCGCCGCGTCTATGATGCCCTTCCCGGCGAAGCCCCCGCGGCCGGTGAGGTCCATCCAGACCTCGCCGCAGACGCTGCCGTAGGGGTCGACGCCGCCCGGCCCCGCCGCGATGCGCGCAAAGCGCGTGCGCTCGCTCGCGGCCAGCTCGACGCTGATGCGCGGGTGGATGAGCCCGCGTCCGCGCGAGACGCGGCGGCGCTCCGCGTCCAGCTCCGGGCGGTTGAGCGGGTGGAGCATCGCCCCAATCAGCTCGCGCGCCGCGCCGGGCAGCAGCGCCGTGTCAGCGTCGAGCGCGAGGATATATCGCGCCCCGGCAAGGCTCTCCGCGTCCCCGGCGAGGCAGCTTATCTCGCTGCCTTCCCCGGCGCAGAGGGCGGCGAGGGCCATCAGCGCGCCGCGCTTGCGCTCCCGCGGCTGCCAGACGCCGTCGCGCTTATTTAGAGTTCGCGCCCGCATAAGGAGGAAAAAGCCGCCGGAATACCTTTCGTTGAGCCCCTCGACGGCGCGGCGGGCCGCTTCAACGGCGGCGGCGTCGCTGTCCAGCCGCTCGCTGGCGGCCTCGGGGAGGTCGGCGAGGAGGGCGAAGAGCAGGTTTTCGCCGCACTCCCGGCTGGCGCAGCGAAACGTCTCCAGCCGGCGGGCAAGCGCCTCGCCGTCTTTAGGCGAGGCGAGCACAGCGGAGATGGCGCAGACGGTCTTCCCCTCCGCCGGGACTCCGTCCGCGAGCGCCATGCGCGGCAGAACGCGCGGCGGCAGTATGCGCAGCAAAACGGCGTCGAGCGCGTTTTTGGCTATGTCGAGCGCCGGCAGCAGCGCGAGCGCCGCCGCCCACGCGCTCATGGAGAGCAGCCCCGCCGCCGCGGCTATAGCCCCGCCAATTACCAGCACGCCGAGGGCGTAGAGCGCGCCGCTGCGCTCGCGGCGAGCTTTGCCGAGCGGCTCGGCCAGCAGCCACCAGCCCACGTGGGAGCGCCGGGCGTCGCCCGAGTGGGCGCGCGCGAGCTCAAGCGCTTCCCGGGCACAGTCGAGCTCGCCGATACCCCTGCGCCGCGCCAGCTCCGCCACGCGGCGGCGGTAGAGCGCGCGGCTGGCCTCGTCCATCGCCGGATAGACGCCCGCCGGGTCGCAGGCGAGCAGCTGCGCGCAGCGGTCGCAGCCCTCCATGAGCTCGCCGAGGTCGGCGGTCGAGAGCGCGCGCAGGCTCTCCACGGCGGCGGAGACTGGTTCTGTGCGCGGCTCGGCGCGCTCAAATTCCTCCCGCAGCAGCGTCAGCAGCGCCCCGCGCAGCGCAGCGCCCAACAGCGTCAGCTCGCTGAGCGTAAGCGGCGTCACGGAGGCGAAGCCGGTGAAAAATTCGCGCGCCGCCGCCTCGTCCACCGCGCCGTCCAGCGCGAGCGCCAGCTCCCGCGCGGCCTCATAGACCAGCGCGTCCTCAGAGCCGGCGCGCAGCCTTTCGCGGCGGGAGAAGTCCCGCGCCGCCGAGAGGGCCTCGCGCTCGATAAGGTAGCGGTTGTCGGCCAGCCACTCGCGGGCGCCCTCCTCGCCGCCGGGAGCTCGCAGAAGGGCGGCAGCGTCGGAACGGATGCGCCGCGCCGTGCGCCGGGCCGGGAAAAAGCCGTCCGCGCCGCGCCGTCCGGCGAAATCCGCGCCCAAAGCTCTAAGATTGATGCTCTTGTCGTCTATTTTCATGGCGTAACCCCCGAAGACATGGATAAGCATATTTTTGCCTCACATATTGCGGGTTATTCCTGCGGACGGGGCCGCGGCGCGGCGTGCTTTGAAATGATTTACAGCTTCAGGCTTCGTCCTGAGGGGGCGTCCTCTATGGCTTGCGCCGGTGCTTTAGGCTTGTCCTTAACTTATACCTTCATCCTGAGGGGCGCTTTCTTTTGCTGCGCCAAAAGAAAGCGTCCCTCAGACTCCCCGAAAGGAAAAGGCGCTTGCTGGGGTGCGGATGTCGAGCACCGCCTCTGTCTGCCGCCTAGATTTGCGACGTGGTCGGCCGCGCACTTACGTTGGACGCGGGCCAATACATGGCGCTCGGCCGCGCCCGCCCGTTGCTGTACCGTGCGGCTGTCCCTGCGGGACGCTACGGGCTGATGGGGAGCGGCTGCGGATAACGCACCGCCCTAGCTCGCCGCTCCGCGGCATCGCTACCGGCCTTGCTGTGGGAGGTGCAAATTTGCTGGGTCGTACCGGCTTCGCGGGGGGGGGGGGTTCTGCTAACCATCCCACCTTATAAACAATCACTGCCGCAACCCCGCCTCCACAACCCAACGCCCACCGCTGTCAAACCACGTCCCCAAACGCACCAACCCCGCTCGCCGCTGCCGCGGCGTCGCTACCGGCCTTGCTGGCGGTTGCGGTGTACCGACGTGGCCCCGCTCGCCGCTTCGCGGCATCGCTCCCGGCCATGCTGGCGGCTGCTGGTTTGCTTCCGCCCCGTAGGGCGCACCGTCCACGGTGCGCCATTCCTCCCGGGGTTGCTCACGCCTCCCGGTCACGCAACCAACCGTAGGGGGCGGCGTCCTCGACGCCCCTTGCGTCGGATGACGGGCAACGCTCCCGGGGCGGCTGCCGACGCTGCCCTCGCCGCCCCCGCGCCACACTTCACCACACTGCATCGCGGAAACATCTCGCAAACATCGCCCAAACATCGTTTTTTGAGCGGATATTAGCAAGCCTGTTTGTGCGCTCAGAATTCGGGTAACTCAACAAACCGTCCAATTATCCTAACTTTTACGCCTCAAACACGTCGCGGGCTCGCTAATATCGCTAACATCGCCTTTATCCCCGTGTTTGGGGGGGTGCCCCCCTCGGGAGGGGGGGAGTTAGGATGTATCGTAAGGGGGATAACGTGTAAATACACCCCCGGCAGCGCTTGTAACAGGGGCCGCGGCGGGGTTTGACCGGGTTTGTACCCGGGGGGTATATGGATTGGCAACGGGCGGGTTGCGTGTGATACGTGTGTGTATATCCGCCGTTCGGCACGTCGTCCGTAGTCCGGCGGAAGGGGCGTCGAGGACGCCGCCCCCTACGGTTGGGAACGTAACCGGGGGTGGTTGCAAATCCGCAAAGCAATGGCGTACCGGGTGTGGCGCGCCATTCGTGGCGTCGTTCGTAGTCCGGCGCAAGGGGCGTCGAGGACGCCGCCCCCTACGGTGGGGAGCATACCAACAACCGGTTGCAAGCCCGCAAAGCATGCGGTTGGGTTCATACCAGCAACCGGCAACAAGTCCGGTAAGCAATGGCGCACCGAGGACGGTGCGCCCTACGGGGTAGGCAAAACCGGCAACCGGCAGGAAGGCCGGTGCGATGCCATGCAAGCGGCGAGCCAGGCCACCCCCGTACACCGCACCTGGCGGCAAGGCCGGTAGCGATGCCGCGAAAACGGCGAGCTAGGTCACGTCGGTACACCGCACCCGAGTAGCAACCCCGGTGCGATGCCGCGCAAGCGGCGAGCGGGGTTGGTGCGTTTGGGGACGTGGTTTGACAGCGGTGGGCGTTGGGTTGTGGCCAAAGGGTTGCAGCGGTGATTGTTTATAAGGTGGGATAGTCAGCGGGACGGGGCCACTCAGCGACCCCGGTACGGCGTCGCTAATGAGTCAGCGGCCCCCGGGACACGCTCGCACCCCCACCGCAACCCCAGTGCAAGCCGCGGCAGCGGCGAGCTAGGGCGGTACGTTGGTTGCTTACGCTTGACTCCAGCGGGTAGCGTCCCGCGGGTACAGCCGCGACGTTGGCTCGCGGGCGGGCGCGGCCGAGCGCCCTGTTTTGTCCCGCGACCAGCGTTCGTGCGTTGGTAGGAACCCAAAAGTCACCACGCGGCGCCACGCCGCACCGCAACCCCCCGGCCGGCAGCTGCCAAAGCGCCTTTTCCTTTCGGGGAGTCTGAGGGACGCTTTCTTTTGGCGCAGCAAAAGAAAGCGCCCCTCAGGAGGGCGGGAGCTTGAGGCCCCCTCAAGGAGCAGAAGCGAGCCGAGGCCCGCTTCAAGCAAACCGCCTTACATCGAGCGATTTCTCGCGCGAACCGCGTTATAATCTGCTCAAACAGCGTAAAAGGGAGGCGCATATCGTGCAATCGGTTTTGTCTCGTCCCCGGGTGGGGCGCGCGGGGGTAGTGCAGCTGCCTGTGGGGGACATCGACCCGAACCCCAATCAGCCGCGGCGTATCTTTGACGACGCCCAGCTGGTGGAGCTGGCGGCCAGCATCGCGGAGTATGGGGTCATCTCGCCGCTGACCGTGCGGCTGCACTTTGGCCGCTACGAGCTGGTGGCCGGTGAGCGGCGTCTGCGCGCGGCGCGCATGGCGGGGCTGCGCAAGGTGCCCTGCATCGTGCTGGACGTGGATATGGAGGAGTCGAGCCTGCTGGCGATGGTGGAGAACCTGCAGCGGCAGGACCTCGACTTCCTTGAGGAGGCGCAGGGCATAGCCAACCTCATGCGTATGTACGGCCTCAGCCAGGAGGACTGCGCGCGGCGGCTGGGCAGGAGCCAGAGCGCCGTGGCCAACAAGCTCCGGCTGCTGAAGCTGCCCGGGGACGTGCTCGACGCGCTGAGGGGCAGCGGCCTCACCGAGCGGCACGGGCGCGCCCTTCTGCGCCTGCCCACGCCGGAGGCGCAGCGCTCGGCGCTGGAGCACATCCTGGCCGAGGGCCTCAACGTGGCGCAGAAGGACGCCTACGTCGGCGCGCTGCTCTCGCCGCCGGACAAGCCCGCGCGCGAACCGCGCCGCCGCGCCCTCGTGCTCAAGGACGTGCGCGTCTTCCTCAACAGTCTCAGCCGAAGCCTGGACGTGATGAAGCGCGGCGGCATCGAGGCGGGGATGCAAAAGAGGGAGACGGACGACGAGCTCATCGTAACCATTTCCATACCCAAGACCAGACAGTAGAGAAACGCCCGGGGCTCGCGTCCCGGGCGCTTCCATTAATCCGTTACCTCTTCGCGCCTGAAGAGCAGCGTGACGCACCAGAGCGCGGCCAGGCCCACGAGGGTGTAGATAACGCGGCTGACTGTGGCGGCCTGCCCGCCGAAGAGCCAGGCCACTATGTCAAAGCGGAACAGGCCAATGCTGCCCCAGTTGATGCCGCCGATGATGGCGAGCGCCAGGGCAATGCGGTCCATTATCATGCCTTTTCGGCCTCCTT
Organism: uncultured Oscillospiraceae bacterium; assembly: GCA_944385805.1. GTDB lineage: Bacteria > Bacillota > Clostridia > Oscillospirales > Oscillospiraceae > Scatomorpha. Next base: position 8,496 of record CALWYR010000174.1, on the reverse strand, counting down.
TTCGGTTTTGTCACGCCATAGCTTACCCGCCAAAAGCAAAAATATGCGCTCGACAAAACTTCCCATAACGCGCCTTTCTTCGCTCTTGCAATTTTGTCCGCGCTGGGTTATCCTTTAAGCACAGCTTATCCAATTGCCGCCGCGAAAGCGGCAAGGCATGCGGGGCCCGGCTCATATCTTTATCCCACAACCCTGTTTTGGCGGACCGTTCCCCCGGCCCGCCGCTTTTTTTATTTTCCGCCCTGTCGCGCGGGATTGACCGGGCCGGGAAATGATAGTATTATTGTCACATAGCTTTTAAGGTGGTGAAGCCCCATGCCTACTATAACCGTCCGCTGCGGCGGACGCGAGGCCCGCGTCGGGTTCGAGCCCGGGGCGAGGCTGCTGGACGTGCTGCGCTCGGAGAGCTTCGACCTCGCCGCGCCCTGCGGCGGGAGCGGAAAATGCGGCAAGTGCGCCGTGACTCTCCTCTCGCCCGACGGGACGCGCGAGCGCGTCCTTGCCTGCCGCACGCCCGCCGCGGAGGTTGGAGAGCGCGTGGTTCTCGTCCCCGACGCCGCCGCGGGCGGGGTGATTGAGCTCGGCGGCGAAGGCGTAAAAGCCGGCGGCCTCAGCGGGCTGGCCGCGGCCGTCGACCTGGGCACGACCACCCTCGCCGTGCGCGTAATCGACCGCGCGACGGGCGAGACCCTCGCCGCCGCCGGGGACTGGAGCGCCCAGTCCGGCTACGGCGCGGACGTAATAAGCCGCATCAAGGCCGTCTCCAAACCCGGCGGGCTCGAAAAGCTCTCCGCCCTCGCGCATAAGCAGGCGGCGCAGCTGATAACGGAGGCCTGCCGCGACGCGGGCGCGGAGCCGGGCGATATTGGCGAAATACTCTGCGTGGGCAACACGACGATGGAGCACCTCTTCGCCGGAATCTCGCCCGAGGGCATCGGCCGCGCGCCCTATACGCCCGCCGCGCATTTCACCGACGGCGGGGCCGCCGGGCTCGACGCCTTCCCCGGCGCGCGGGTGCGTCTCGCGCCCTGCGTCTCCGGCTACATCGGCGGCGACACGGTCGCGGCGCTGTACGCCGCCGGGCTCGACGAGGCCGGCCCGACGCGGCTTCTGATGGACATCGGCACCAACGGCGAGCTGGTGCTCGCGCACGAGGGCCGGCTGCTGGCCTGCTCCGTCGCCTGCGGGCCCGCCTTCGAGGGCGCGGAGATAGACTGCGGTATGCGCGCCGTGCCCGGCGCGGTCAGCCGGGTGCGCTACTCCGCCGGGGAGTTCTGGTACGTCGTCATCGGCGGCGGCGAGCCGCGCGGCATCTGCGGCACGGGCATCGTCGACGCGCTCGCGGCCCTGCTGGAGAGCGGCGTCGTGGACGGCTCCGGACGCCTGCTCGAGCCGGAGGAGCTGCCGGAGGGCCTGCGCGAGAGCGTCAGCGTCAACAAGAAGGGCAACGTCTCCTTCGCCTTCGCGCCGGGACTCCGGCTCCGCGCGGCGGAGATACGCAAGCTGCAGCTCGCCAAGGCCGCCGTGCGCGCGGGTACGGAGCTACTCATGAAGCGCGCGGGCGTCTCGGCGGAGGACATAGCCGAGGTCTATCTCGCCGGCGGCTTCGGTACCCGGCTTGACATGGGCAGCGCCGCCGCTGTGGGCCTTATCCCGCCTGAGCTCGCCGAGAAAACCCGCGCCGTGGGCAACGCCGCCCTCGACGGCGCGCAGCGCGCGCTCTGCACGCCCGACGGCTTCGGGCGGCTGGCCGCGATACGCGAGCGCTGCGAGTACGTCGAGCTCTCCGGCAGCGCGGAATTCTCCGCGGCCTTCGTGGACGCGATGCCATTTTACGACGATGAGGAGGAAGATTAAATGGAGTTCTATTTCCCCGCCATATTGGACGGCGCGACCGGCACCGAGCTGCAAAAGCTCGGCTACACCGGCGGCGGCTGCGCCGAGGCCTGGCTGCTCGAGCACCCGGAGGCCATTCTCGAGGTGCAGCGCGGCTATGTCGAGGCCGGCAGCAATATCATCTACACGCCCACCTTCGGCGCGAACCGCGTCAAGCTGGAGGCGAACGGTATCTTTAACCGCGTGGAGGAGTTCAACCTCCGCCTCGCCGCGCTCTCGAAGGAGGCCGCCGCGGGCCGCGCGCTCGTCGCGGGCGACATAGCGCCGACGGGGCTCTTCCTCGCGCCGCTGGGCACGGCGAGCTTTGAGGAGCTGGTCGAGATATACGCCGAGCAGGCCGCCGCGCTGGAAAAGGCCGGCGTCGATCTCTTCGTGATTGAGACGATGATGACCCTGCCCGAGGCGCGCGCCGCGCTGCTGGCCGTGCGCAGCGTGAGCCGCAAGCCCGCCATAGTCTCCTTCACCTGCGACGAGCACGGGCGCACGCTGACCGGCACGGACGTGGCCGCGGCGCTGGTGGTCATGCAGGGCATGGGCGCGGACGTCTTCGGGCTCAACTGCTCCGTGGGCCCGCGCGAGATACTGGCGCAGATAGAGCGCCTGCGCCCCTGGGCGGAGATCCCCCTCGCCGCCAAGCCCAACGCCGGCATCCCGCGGGTTGTGGAGGGCCGGACGGTCTACGACTGCCCGCCGGAGGAGTTCGCCGCGCACGCGCGCGGCTTCGCCGCCAACGGCGTCGCCCTCTTCGGCGGCTGCTGCGGCACGGACGCGAGCCACATCGCGGCGCTCAGATCGGCGCTCGCGGGCGTGAGCGCCGCGCCCCCCGCGCCGGACTTCGGCGGTATGATACCCTGCGCGAGCGAGAAGGACGCCTTCCTGCTTGACCCGGCGCTGGAGCCGCCTGAACCCCTCGACTGCGGCGACGGGCTGCCGGACGACATCGAGGACGCCCAGGACGAGGGCGCGGAGGCTCTCGCCGTGCGCGTGGAGACGCTCGCCGACGCGGAGAGCTTCGCCGACGCGCAATACGCGGTCAGGGTCCCGCTCTTTATCGAGAGCGGCGACGCCGCGGCGCTCGAGGCCGCGCTGAGGGCCTATCAGGGACGCGCCATATACTCCGGCTCCCTCGGCGACGACGTGCTTGTCCCGCTGGCGGAGAAATACGGGCTCATAATCTGAGCGCAAAGCCTTTTTTGCGCCCCGCAAAGCGCGATTTGCTTGCAAATCCCCTCCCTTTACCCTATAATTGTGGGTAAAAGGAGGGGTTTTTATGTCCGACTTCGCCAGGAATATAAAGCGCCGCCGCCTGGAGCTGGGCCTGTCGCAGGAGCAGCTGGCCGAAAAGCTGTCCGTGACGCGCCAGACAGTGTCCAACTGGGAGCGCTCGGCCTCCTTCCCCGACATTCCCGCGCTGGAGCGCATTGCCGGGGCGCTGGGCACAGACCCCGCAGAACTCATCTATCCGGGGCGCAAGAGCTCGGGGAAGGGCGCTGACAGAATCTTATACGCGCTCTCGGTCGTATTCGTGTATATCGTGCTGCTGTTTTTGGGCGGGCTCGCTGTCACCTGGGCCATGAGCGCGATGGGCCTTTTCGACAGCAACGCCTCAGTGGCCGATTGCTTCATCCTCGCCGGCCTCATACTGCTGGTGGGCTTCACAGCCGCGATCTCGCGCCGCGAATAAATTTCACAGTAACGCAAATACTGCCCGCATGAGAACAAAGTGGGCAGTATTTTTAATATTCTGCGCCTATGTGCTCGCCCTCGCGGCGCTGACGGGGCCCGTGCGCGCCGCTGATGGCGGGCCGCGCCCGCCCGCGCCCTTGTGCCGGTGCATCCCGGCGGACGCGCCGGCCCGGGCCGCGGGATAAACAGCGGAGCCCCGGAAAAATCCGGGGCTCCTTTTACACAACCTGGAGAGAAAAGTATCATTTGTTATGGCAGCTTCCGCAGGCCCCGCAGGAGCCGCAGTCTCCGCCGCAGGAGCAGCCGCCTTTGCCGGCCCTCTTATCCTTCACCAGCTTCCACACTATGAGGCAGACAATGGCGAGGATAACGAGCGAGATGACGATAGTTGCGGCGTTGGCCGCGAGCCACTCAAGCATTGACGGCCGCCTTCTTCGCGTCGAGGCGCTCGCCGTACTCGTTGTACTTGTTCTTACGGAAGAGCAGGTAGAGCATACCGGCCAGCACGACCAGGGCGACGACGGTCCAGAGGCTGAAGGCCACCTGGCCGAGTATCAGGCCGCCGAGCTGGTAAATCATGAGGCTCATGCAGTAGGCGAAGCCGCACATGTAGCCGGTGGCGGCGAGGGTCCACTTGGGGCTGTTCATCTCGCGCTTGATGGCGCCCATGGCCGCGAAGCACGGCGCGCAGAGCAGGTTGAAGACCATGAAGCTGTAGCCCGCGATGGGGGAATACTGGGCGGCGAGGATGGCCCACATCTCGTCGCCGGCCTCCGCGACCTCGGCGAAGCCGTAGCAGACGCCCATGATGGCGACGAGGTTCTCCTTGGCGACGAGGCCGCCGACCGCGCCGACCGTGGCCTGCCAGGTGCCGAAGCCCAGCGGCACGAAGATGAAGGCGAAGATATTGCCGACGGCGGCGAGGATGGAGTTGTTGTTGTCCTCGACCATGCCGAAGGCGCCGTTCTCATTGCCGAAGCTCTGCAGGAACCAGATGATGATGGTGCTGAGCAGTATGATGGTGAAGGCGCGCTTTATGAAGCTCCAGCCGCGCTCCCAAGTGGCGCGCAGGACGTTGCTCGGCGCGGGCGCGTGGTAGGCGGGCAGCTCCATGACGAAGGGCGCGGCCTCGCCGGCGAAGGCCTTAATCTTCTTGAGGATGATGCCGGAGACGACGATGGAGAAGATGCCGACGAAGTAGGCGCTGGTGGCGACCCACCAGGCGTTGTCGAAGAACGCGCCGGCGATCATGCCGATAATCGGGAGCTTGGCGCTGCAGGGGATGAAGCAGGTCGTCATGACGGTCATGCGCCTGTCGCGCTCGTTTTCTATCGTGCGGCTGGCCATGACGGCGGGGACGCCGCAGCCGGAGCCGATAAGCATGGGGATGAAGCTCTTGCCGGAGAGGCCGAACTTGCGGAAGATGCGGTCCATGATGAAGGCGATACGGGCCATGTAGCCGACGTCCTCGAGCATGGAGAGCATGAGGAAGAGTATCAGCATCTGAGGTACGAAGCCGATGACCGCGCCGACGCCGGCGATTATGCCGTCGACCACGAGGCCGGTCAGCCAGGGCGCGACAGCCGCGCCTTCCATCCAGCCGCGGACGGTCTCCATGCACCACTCGCCGACGAGGACGTCGTTCGTCCAGTCGGTTATCGGCGTGCCTATGACCGGGCCCATGGCTATCCAGTACACCACGGCCATGACCACGACGAAGATGGGCAGGGCCGCGATGCTGTTCTTAATCATGCGGCGTACCTCGAGATCTACGCTCTTCCCCTGCCCGACGCTCTTCTTCTTGACGGCGGAGCTCACGACCTTGCTTATGTAGGCGTAGCGCTCGTTGGTGATGATGCTCTCGGCGTCGTCGTCCATCTCCTTTTCGCAGTCGGCGATGTGCTCGTCGATGTGCTTCCAGAGCCCGGCGTCGAGCTTGAGCTCGTCGAGCACCTTCTCGTCGCGCTCGAAGAGCTTGATGGCGTACCAGCGCAGGAAGCGCTTATCGACCTTGCCCTCGATGCTCTCCTCGATGTGGGCTATGGCGTGCTCGACGCTGCCGGTGAAGACGCTGGGGATGTTGCCGGGCTTGTGAGCCTTGGCTAACTCAGCGGCGCGCGAAGCGACGGCCGCCCCGCCCTCACCCTTGAGCGCGCTGGTGACCATGACCTCGCAGCCGAGCGCAGAGGCGAGCCTCTTGACGTCTATGACGTCGCCGTTCTTGCGCACCACGTCTATCATGTTCACCGCCACGACCGTTGGGATGCCGAGCTCGAGCAGCTGGGTGGTGAGGTAGAGGTTGCGCTCTATGTTGGTGCCGTCGACTATGTTGATGATTGCGTCGGGCTTCTCGGTGACCAGGTAGTTGCGCGCGACGACCTCCTCGAGGGTGTAGGGGCTCAGCGAGTAGATGCCGGGCAGGTCCTGTATGACGACGTCCTTGTTGTCCTTGAGGCGGCCTTCCTTCTTCTCGACGGTGACGCCCGGCCAGTTGCCGACTCGCTGGTTGGAGCCGGTGAGGGCGTTGAACATCGTCGTCTTGCCGCTGTTGGGATTGCCGGCGAGGGCAATTTTGACTTCCATAAATCCTTCCTCCTCTGATTAGAATTAACTAACCTATGAGTAAAATCAAACGAGCTCTATCATTTCCGCGTCGGCCTTCCTGATGGAAAGCTCGTAGCCGCGTATTGTGACCTCTATCGGGTCGCCGAGCGGCGCCACCTTGCGCACGAAAATGTCCGTCCCCTTCGTGACGCCCATGTCCATGATGCGGCGCTTGAGCGCGCCCGCGCCATTGAGCCTCGCGACCTTGACGTTTTCGCCAACCTTGGCGTCCTTGAGTGTTTTCACATGACTACCCCCTATACTTTTACCATGATTCTTGCGCAAAGCGCCCTGTCAAGGGCGACTCGGCTCTCTTTTACCTGGAGAATGAGGTTGCCCGCCAGCGAGTTCATCACCGTGACCTCCTCGCCGACCACCAGCCCCATCTCCGCGAGACGGCGGCGCGTCTCGTCCCTGCCGGTGATTTTCACGATTTCATAGCTCGTGCCCTCATCGGCCATCGCAAGCGGCAGCATTGGCTTTCTCTCCTGATTGGGAATTTGGCGGTTAGAGCAATCTAACTACAGACAGGATTGTAATACATCCGCGGGAGTTTGTCAAGACTTACTAACTATTTTTCACTTTCTACAGATTCCGGACAGGCGGCGCGGCTCTGAGGAGAAAAGTTGCACAAAAGTTCCGGCCGAAATCCAGCACTTGCGACAAATCGATTTAAAGAGGGCGAATTTCGATTGACTTTTTCGTCAAAAACGGCTACAGTTGTTGTAGCGGAAGGCCGGTAACGTTACCGGTAACGTTTTCAAAGCCACGTGGAGGGGGGACGCGCGTGACTATCAAGGACAGAGCGAGGCTCTGCGGGGTCTCTGTGAGCACGGTTTCGCGCGTGCTAAACGACCGGCCGGACGTCAGCCCTGCGGTGCGCGAGGCGGTGCTCTCCGCCGTGCGCGAGAGCAATTACGTCCCCAACAACTCCGCCCGCTCGCTGGTTAAAACCAGCTCCGACGACGTGGGCCTGGTCGTCCGCGGCGTGTCGAACCCCTTTTACTCCGACATTATCAAGACCATCGGCCGCGAGATAGACGCCGCCGGCTACACGATGGTCATGCAGCAGATTGGCGCGAGCGAGGACGAGATTGCCTGCGGCGCCATCATGGAGCGCGAGAAGAAGCTGCGCGGCCTCATCTTCCTCGGCGGCCGCTGGGACTATTCGCCCGAGGAGCTCGGGCCCATAACGGTGCCCTTCGTCTGCTGCTCCTTCACCAACAGCTTCGGCTCCCTGCCGAGGGAGAGCTACTCCTCCGTCACGATTGAGGACGACCTCGCCGCCGAGCGGGCGGTGAGCGAGCTTGTGAGGCTCGGCCACCGGCGCATAGCCTGTCTCGTCGCCGAGACGGACGACCGCTCGATAAGCGAGCTGCGCTACCACGGCTATTTAAAGGCCCTGCGCGACGCGGGCATCGAGCCCGACGGGCGCCTGGTGGCGCGGGCCGGGGGCTTCAACATGGCCGACGGCTACGCCGCCACCGTGCGCCTGCTGGATTCCGGCGCGGAGTTTACCGCCCTCTTCAGCATATCCGACGCCATGGCCATCGCGGCCATCAAGGCCCTCTATGACAGGGGGCGCAGCGTCCCCGGCGGCTGCTCGGTGATAGCCATCGACGGACTGGCCTTTTCCGAATACATCCGTCCCACGCTCACGACCCTCTGCCAGCCCATGGCCGAGATGGGCGAGGAGAGCGTGAAAATCCTGCTCGACGTTATAGAAGGGCGCTCGGGGAACCGGCACCTGATTGTCGAGCCCGTCCTGCGCCGGGGCGCTTCCATAGCGCCGCGCGTTTGATAAAACCCGCTTTTTGCGGCGAGGAAAGCCGTGAAAATAAATTTGAACAGGAGATGTAAAAGCATGAAAAAGTTTCTTGCCCTGCTTCTCGCGCTCGTGATGGTATTCGCGCTCGCGGCCTGCGGCGAAGAGCCCGCCCCCGCTGAGTCCAGCGACCCCGGCACGACCGAAAGCGCCGACCCCGGCGCCACCGCCGCCGGCAGCGTTTATTACCTGAACTTCAAGCCCGAGCAGAACGACCAGTGGGTCGAGCTGGCTGAGATCTACACCGAGGAGACCGGCGTCCCCGTCAAGGTCGTCACCGCCGCCTCCGGCCAGTACGAGACCCAGCTCACCAGCGAGATGGCCAAGGATGACGCCCCCACCCTCTTCCAGGTCAACGGCCCCGTCGGCCTCAACAACTGGAAGACCTACTGCTACGACCTCTCCGGCAGCGACTTCTACGGCGAGCTGACCAGCGACGACTACGCCCTCAAGGACGGCGACGCCGTTCTCGGCGTGGCCTACGT
>CALWYR010000173.1 GCA_944385805.1 uncultured Oscillospiraceae bacterium | reverse complement strand
CCATGGTCTTGCAGCAGACGTGCTGGTACATGATGATGAAGTTGGCGTTGAACTGCTCGCAGACCTTCCAGAGCTCGTCCAGGACGTGGACGTAGCCGCCGTTGGTGTGCTTGCGCATGACCATGCGTTCGTAGAGGCGGGCGAGGTCGCGGATGGCCTCGTCGTGGTCCTCGGTCTCAAGCTGCTTGGTGAAGTTGAGACTCTCCATCTCGACGAGGACGCCCATGCCCCAGGCGTTGGCCAGCCAGTTGGAGAAGTTGGCGTAGTAGTGGCTCGGGCAGCTCCAGACCACGGCGCGGTACTTCATGGGGTGGCGGTAGGGGTTGCACTTGGCGTCGTAGCTCTTGTACATGAGCTTGCGGACCTTGTAGAAGGTCTTCATGACGTTGGGGTTGATGCCGCCGTCCATCTCGTAGTTCCACTTGCGGAAGAGCTCGTAGCAGGGGCCGATGAGCTGCGGATACGGCGTGGAGTTCATCTCCCACTTCTCCATCTCCATCTTGGTCTGCTCGTTGAAGCGCTTGATGACGGTGAAGTAGTGGTCCCAGTCCCATTTCTCGCCGGTGAGTTCCTCGACCCACTTGATGCAGTGCCACATGTCCTGCGCGCCGCACTCGACGGTGTCCTCGTCGTCGTAGCGGACGGGCAGCGTGAGCGGGAAGGTCGGCATGCCGAGCTTCTGTATGCGGCGCTCCTGGAAGCTGGTGGCCATGTCGGAGCCGTCGCAGGGGGTGGAGGTGGAGATGAAGCCGAGGCCGCAGTGGGGCAGCGCGTCGATGACGGCGCAGCCGCACTCGCTGGTGGGCACCGGGCAGGTGTCGGCCGGCAGGCCGTAGCTCTCCACGGCGTCGATATAGGGGATGCAGATGAGCTGGTCGAGCTCGCTGACGAGGAAGACGGGGATGAGCTGCCAGGGCACGCCGATGAGCCCCGGGAAGCCGGCCATCATCTGGGCCATCGTCATCTCGTCGAAGAGCAGCATCTTGCTGTTTATCTTCTCGTTGCCGCCGATGCGCTTGTCGGCCATGAGGAGGTTCGCGATGCAGTCCTCGGTGTAGCGGTAGACGTCGGCCATGAGCAGGCGGTTCATCGTGACCGCGCGGCCGCGGTAGCCGAGCGTGTTGCGGTCAAAGAAGGCCGGGCAGGCCAGATAGGAGCTGAACCAGCGGTACTCGAAGAGGCCGAGGGCGATGCTCAGCGGGTCGCGCATGACCATCTTTATCATGTCGCGCCAGATAACCAGCCAGTTCTGGAAGTCGCGCGCGGTGCTCTCCACGCCCTTCCACTCGCGGCGGGTGAAGGCGATGGAGCCCTTCTGATAGAGGCGGCCGAGCTGGCGCTCGCCGTTTACCACGCGGTCCCACTTCTCCTTGAGCGGCAGGGCCTTGAAGTCGTTGAACTCCTCGGTGATGCGCTGCTTGTCCAGCTTGAGCTTGTTCTTCTGCTTGGCCATGAAGTCCTTCATGTCGACCTCGCTGATAAGCTCCTTCCAAATCTTGAGGTCGCCGGGGAGGTTCTTCTTGAGCCACTTGATGTTATTTTTCAGCATTTACTTGACCTCCTTGCCCTGCTGGATGCGTTTGATTTCCAGAGACTCCACGAAGGCCTGGAAGCGGGTGCGGAGCTGGCCCGACGTCTTGGCGTTGTACGGGCGGTCTATAGTGAGCACGGGGTGGCCGTATTCCTCGGACTGTACGTGGCTGGCCAGCGCGCGCTCGAAGCCCCAGAAGTCGCAGAACTTGACGTTCTCGTAAATGATACCGTCGGCGTTGTACTCGCGGGCGAGGCGGTCGGCGGTAGTGCGCCGCTGTTCTATCTTTTCGTTGCTCATGAAGCGCGGGCACTCGCTTGTGATGAGATAGTGGCGGCAGATCTGCCTGAGGGCGCTCTCCTCGTCATTGAGCTCTATGACCTCGCGGCCGGGGAACATGCCGAAGCAGAAGCGGTCGAAGCAGATGAAGGCGCCCTGCTCCTCGAGCATGCGGGTGAGGTTGGGGTCGTCCACCTCGCTGCCCACAATGCCCACGCGGCAGCGGTACCAGGGCTTGGGGTCGGGCTTGCGCTTCTTTATCTCGGCGAGGGTCTCCTGCAGATAGGGGAGGATCAGCTTCTGCGGGCAAACATAGCTGACCATGTTGATGATGTGGAATTCATAGCCGGTGACGGGCGGGTTGTCGAGCTTGCGGAGCTCGCTTATCTCCGTCATCACCTTACAGACCTCGTTGTGGCGGGCGACGGCCTCGCGCAGCGCGGCGTCGGAGACGTCTACGCCCAGCTTCTCGTGCATGGTGTTCAGCACGCGGTTCTGCATCTGGATGACATAGTGGTCGAGCGTGTAGTCGGTATACTTATAGGGTATATCGGCGTGCGTGACGAAGAAGTTCGGCTTCTCGACGCACTTTAGCAGCTCGATGTTCTCCATACAGCGGTTCATCTGCGCGCAGGCGTCCACGCCGCACAGGCCGTCGAGGAAGTTGTAGCCTCCCTCTATGGCCCTCTCGAGCAGCGCGCGGCAGTACTCGCAGGTGTAGTTCGACATGTAATAGGAGGCCACGTCGATGCTTCCCGTGTTCGGCGCGCGCATACGCACCGAGAAGCAGTTGTCCACATTGAGCAGCACCTCGGGCATGTGATAGCAGGTGTAGCCCAGGGCGAGCATCCCCTCCTCCTGCGCCTTGCGAATGAGCTCGTTGTTGGCGTCCTCGAGGAGGCTCTCAAAGTAGATTAAGTGCTTTAAGTCCTTCAAATGTTCACACCTCTCTTATAGAATCTCTATTTTACGGAGCGCTTCCCTCACTCCGTCAAGTACCTTGCTGTCCTCGGGCAGCTCGAAAACCGTCCTGCCCTGGATGTCGTTGGCCGCCTGCTGTTCGTCGGCGGGGATAAAGGCGAGGATCTCCACGCCCTTTATCTCTATGAATTTATTGAGCTCGGGATTCGTCACGCGGTTGATGACGGCTCCGATGCGGTCGTACATTACGAGCTCGTCGGCGACCTCCTTTATCGTCTCGGCCACGTGCGTGCCCTTGCGGCTCTGGTCGGATATGAGTATGAGGTGGCTGACCTTCTCCATCACGCGGCGCTGTATCTGCTCCACGCCGGCCTCGCCGTCTATGACGACGTAGTCGAAGTCGTTGGCCAGCATGCTGACCACCTCCTTGAGGTAGGCGTTGACCGAGCAGAAGCAGCCCTCGTTCTCCGGCCTGCCTATGGCCAGGAAGGAGAAGCCGTTCGTCTCCACCATCGAGTCGAAAATGCGGAAGCGCGACTCGTTGAGCATCTCAATCGCCTCGCGCGGGCGGCCGTCCTCGGCGCTCTGCACCACGGCGCGGCGGATATCGTCGAGCGTGCCGGTGACGGTGACGCCCAGCGCCGTCGAGAGCCCGACAGCCGGGTCGGCGTCTATGGCGAGCACGCGGCTGCCCGGCTTGTCCTCAGTGAGGACGCGGACTATGGTCGCGGCAAGCGAGGTCTTCCCCACCCCGCCCTTGCCGGCCAGAGCAATTATTTTGGCCTTGCTTTCACTCATAAGCAGTCCCCCTTTTCTTCAACAGGGTATCAGAACGCTTGCCAAAATGTTAGCATACTTTGCGTCATTTTACAAGATAGAAACGGAAAATAGGCAAAATTTTTTGTTGATTGTTTCAAGTTTCTGAATTACTTCTCCGACACGCCGCGCGGCCCGTATACGTTTTCTCCTTGATTATGCCGCCGATGCGCGTTATAATGACACAAAAAGGAGGGATACCATGCTTCACATAAGGACGCTCTGCCATTTTGACAGCCACGGCCACCAGCACGCGCACGAGCACGCCTGCCGCCACGAGCACACGCACGAGGGCGCGGCCGAGCCCAGCGGCGAGCAGACGCTGGCTCTGATGAGCTACATGCTCGAGCACAACCGCTCCCACGCCGAGGAGCTGCACAACATAGCCCACGCGCTCGCGGCGCAGGGCAAGCGCGAGGCCGCCGGCATGGTCGGCGACGCGGTACACTATTTCGGCCACTGCAACGACAAGCTGGAGGCGGCCCTCAATCTTGTAAAGGGGGAAAACTGAATGTGCCTTTCCGACGCCTATGAAGTCACCGGCGGCGAGCGCCGCCCGCTGATGAGCTACGTGTCCGGCATCTCCGTGGAGAACAACACCATCACCCTCACCGACATGCTCGGGGCGAGGAAGATAATCAGCGGCAGCCTCAAGAGCGTGGACCTCACGCACAATATTATACTTATAGAACCTCTGGAAAAGGCGGAATGAGAGCCATGGACAACGAGAGAACCTTCACCTTCCACCTCACGGCCTATGACATCGGCAAGTACCTGCCCGAGGTGAGCCGCGCGCTCGAGCGCCGCAGCGAGCTGATAGCCCAGACCAAGTACGCGAGCAAAAAGCGCCGCGCCTCCACGCCCAAGAGCAGCGGCAATTTCCAGAAGCGCAGCGCGCTTATCACCCTGCTCGTCGGCATCGCCACGCTGGCGCTGGCCGCGCTGTGCCTCATCGTCTACTTCAGGAACACCGCCGAGATCTTCTTCCTCATCTGCGGCCTCGTCTTCGCCGCCGCGGGCGTCTTCGCCGTCGTGCACAGCCAGCGCAAGAACCCCTACGCGCGCGACGCCGCCAAGCTGCTCAAGGGCAAGGACCAGTTCCTGCCCGAGGACGACATAAAGATAATCTTCAGCGAGTACGGCATGCGCTCGCAGCGCAGCTTTATACCTTACAAGGAGTTCCAGTGCTGGATGGAGACGGACGACCTCTTCATGCTCGTCTACGGCCCGCTGGTCACGCTGCTGCAAAAGACCGACCTCGTAGACGGGGAGATCAAGGACTTCCGCGCCCTGCTGATTGAAAACATCAAGCTGCACGCCAAGGCCTGATGATTTGTCGGACCAGGCGCAGCGGGAAGCCCCAGAGTTCCTGATGGGAACGGAAGTTAAGCGCCTTGCGATTCCAGGAGCGGCCACTATCCGCGCCGGGACGCAGCGCAGCGCTTGATAACCTCAGGGATTCAGCGATGCGCTGCTTGGCAGGACAAGTGAAAAAAGAGCTGACTGATTAAACGAATCAGCCAGCTCTTTGCTTTTAGAGAATGAAATTCCGCTGCCAATCAGCTGCCACGGTGCCGGTCAAGGCTCCTAAGGTCTGGTGTTTATTTGCTTTCCCGGGCCTTAAGAAATCAGTCTCACTCAAGTCTCGGTGCTTAACGTCTCGCGGCAATGCGTATTTTAAGTTCGTTTTTTCTCCGCCAAATCCGTTTAATCCGGCTTGTCCGGAGCCTCCGCAGCGTTTTTGCAGCCAAAGCGCAGCCGCTCAAATTCACATCCAAGGAGCATTTAAACAGGCAAGCCTCTCGGAACCTCGATGCCGGCCGGCCTCTTTAGGCCAGCAGCTCCGTCAGCGCGTGTATCTCAGCGTCGGCGCCGGTCAGGCGGCGCGGGGTGGTGGTATAGGCTATGGCGCGGAAGCCTCCGCGGCGGGCGGCTTCTATGCCGCTTTGGGCGTCCTCCACCACGGCGCAGCGCGCGGGCGGGAGCGCAAGCGCGGCGGCGGCTTTCAGGAACACCTCGGGGTCGGGCTTGCCGCGGGAAATCATGCCGCCGTCTATGACGGCGTCGAGCAGCGCGGTAAGGCCGAGCTTATCCAGTATAAGCGGCGCGTTGCGGCTAGACGAGGCGACGGCGAGCTTTACGCCCCGGCGGCGCAGCTCCGTCAGGGTCTCGCGCGCTAACGGCTCCGCGTCGGCGGGTGTGAGATGCGCGAGATATCCGCGATATATGGCGTTTTTCTCCTCCGCGAGGGCGAGCTTCCGCTCCCGCGTGAAGTCCCCCGCCCGCTCGCCGAGCACTATGTCGAGGCTCTCCAGCCGCCCTACCCCGCGCGTGCGCTCGGCGGCGTCCGGCGGCAGGGCTATGCCGAGCCGCTCCGTGAGCGTCCGCCACGCGGCCAGATGGTAGGCGTCCGTGCGGCAGAGCACGCCGTCGAGGTCGAAGATTACGCCCTCAAGCCTCATTTTCCCTCCATCGGCCGCCCAGCGAGAAGACCGGGATCCGCTCCGCGCATTCGACGTTCACGCTACGCCCGCCCGTGAGGCGCTCGCCCGTATAGAAGTCGAACCACTCACCCTCGGGCAGATATACCTCGCGGCTCGCGACGCCGGGCGCGGTGACGGGCGCGACGAGGAGCGAATCGCCGAACATATACTCGTCGTCAATCCCGGCGCAGCGCGCGTCATCCGGGAAGGCGAAGGCCATTGGGCGCATGAGCGGCGCGCGCCGTTCGGCGCAGAGCCTTGCCTGCCCGCGGATATAGGGCAGCAGCTCCATGCGCAGCAGATGCCAGTACCGCACCTCTTCCGCGTAGCCGCTAAGGCCGAAGGCGCGCTCGATGTTCCAGGGGCTGCGCTCGTTATTGCCCTCCATGCCCGGCTGAAGCAGCCTGAACTGCCCGCCGTCCGGCTCGGAGTGCCACTGCATTATGGGCGCGAAGCAGGCGAGCTGCGTGGCTCGCAAATATAGCTCCGGCGTGGGCAGCTCCCCTGCGAAGCCGCCGATGTCAAAGCCCCAGAATATGACGCCGCTCGCCGAGGCGGAGAGCCCCGCGTTGAGCTGGCTCCTGAGCTCCGCGAAGGTCGAGAGCTGGTCGCCCGCCCAGAGCATGGGCGTGGTCTGCGCGCCCGTATAGCCCGCGCGGGAGAAGAGGACCTGCCCGGGCTCGAGGAAGTCCGTATAGGCCCTGGTGTAGAGCTGCGGGTAGAGGTTTCGCCCCTCCGCGCCGGTAGTGCCGTCATGGAAGCGCGCGTCCCCGCTCAAAATGAACTCCCCGCCGTCGGTCTTGAAGCCGTCGACGCCGAGCTCAGTGAGATAGCGGCGTTTATCGAACCAGCTCTTTACCGTCTCCGGGTTTGTGAAGTCCGGCACGAGCGAGCCGGCGAACCAGTGCCCCTCCGGTATCCTATAGGGCGTGCCGTCGGCGTTCATGACGCAGAGCCCGCGCTCT
>CALWYR010000172.1 GCA_944385805.1 uncultured Oscillospiraceae bacterium | reverse complement strand
GTCCGCAAGGGCCGCGGCCTGCCCGAGGGCGCGGAGGAGGAGATGCGCGACCACGGCGTGCCCGACTGGTACATAGACTCCTGCAAGAAGATAAAGTACCTCTTCCCAAAGGCCCACGCCGTCGCCTACGTCATGATGGGCTTCCGCATAGCCTATTTCAAGGTACACTACCCGCTTCAGTACTACAGCGCCTACTTCTACCGCCGCAGCCAGAAGGACGCCTTCGACGCCGCGATTATGATACAGGGCGTGGACTTTGTGCGCCGCAAGATTAACGAGATTGACGCCAAGGCCGACGCCACCGCCAAGGAGCAGGACCTGCGCACCACGCTTGAGGCCGTCTATGAGTTCTACCTCAGGGGCTTCGACTTCGCGCCCATAGACCTCTATGAGAGCGACGAGAGCAAGTTCCTCGTCGTGGGCGACAGGCAGCTGCGCCCGCCCTTCGTGAGCCTCTCCGGCCTCGGCGAGGCCGCGGCGCGCGACCTCGCCGCCGCCAGGGAAGGCGGGAGGGAGTTCATAAGCGTCGAGGAGCTCTCCATGGCCTGCCCCAAGCTCAGCCAGGCGCATATAGAGCAGCTCAAGGCCGTCGGCGCGCTCAGCAGCCTCCCCGACGAGAGCCAGATGAGCCTGTTTTGAGAGAAAATCCCCGTAACTTCGGTTTTGACCGGGGCAAAACATTAAGCAGCCTAAGGCGCTTTGGCGCCTTAGGCTGCTTTTTCATTCACATATACGGGTCCCGGGGCACGACCGGCAATATCCTGGCGGCTATCTTACCGTCCCGGATGTCAATCTGCGCGAAGCTGGGCTCGGGGCCGAGGCCGGAGGAGCCCGGGTTCACCACAGTCATGCCGGCGGGGTAGTCAATGCGAGCAATGTGCGTGTGGCCGTAGAGGACGAGCTGCGCTCCGGCGAAGTGGGCGGAATTCAGCAGAGGGTCCATCGTGGACTTGACGCCGTAGCGGTGCCCGTGTGTGGCGAAGACCAGGACGCCCCCGGCGCTGAACGTGACGGTGTCCTGCTCGCGGCTCATGAAGTCGCAGTTGCCGGGCACGACATGGAGAGGGAGGCCGGGGAACTCGCGCGAGAGTATGTCCGCGTCGCGACAGTGGTCGCCGAGGTGGACGAGTATGTCCGGCTGCGTGCGGCGCACGCACTGCGGCAGCAGCCCGCAGCGGCCGTGCGTGTCGGAAAAGACGGCTAGGCGCATTGGCGCACCTCCTCTGGTTTCTTTGCATATACTGCCGTGGAGGGATGAGAATGGATGTCAACAAGTTCGCCGCCAGCCTCGATGCCGAGCAGCGGGCCAGGCTGGAGGCGCTCAGCGCCAGCGAGGCGGCAAGGGCGCTCGAGGGTATGTTCTCCGAGGCGGAGCTCATAAAGGCCGCCGGCAGCGGCGACGCCGAGGCCATGCGCGGCATACTGCGGCGCGTGCTGGACACCGAGGAGGGGCGAAGGCTCGCGCAGATGCTCGGCGAGGTAATGAAATAGCTGAAGGGGGGCGCGGCGCGTGGACGGACTGGAGGATAAGCTCAATTCCATACTCTCCGACCCGGACGCCATGGGCCGCATCGCGGAGATGGCAAAGTCGCTCATGGGCGGCGAGGCCGGGGCGGCTGAGCCGCAGGAGGCGGACGAGGGCCTCGTGCGCCGGGCGGTGAAGCTCCTGCGCGGCCGGGCGCTCAACAGCGACGAGACGGCGCTGCTCGGCGCGCTGCGCCCCTTCCTCTCCGACGAGAGGCAGCGCAGGCTCGACCGCGCGCTGAAAATAGCGCGCCTGGCCTCGCTGGCCTCGCTCGCCGGGGAGCTGGGCGTTTTCGGGGGTGACGGGGATGAACAGGTATAACGCCGCCACTGGCCGCTACATACATATGCCGGAGCCGGAGGAGAGCCGGGCCGGGAGCACTGCGAGCGTACAGCCGCCGGCCGCGGCGGAGCCGCCGACAACACCGGCGCGGAGGACGGAGGTCGCGCCGCGGCGAAGCGCCCCGGCCCCGCCGCCGCGGCGAAGCGCCCCGGCGGCGGGGCCGGGGCGCTCGGAGAGCCCGCTTGCGGGTCTCAACAGGCTGCTGGGCGGGCTAGGCGGGGGCGTGAGCCGCCGCATGGGCTCGCTGGAGACGGAGGACCTGCTGCTGCTCGCCGTCATATATCTCATGTACCGCGAGAGCGGCGACAACCAGCTGCTGATAGTGCTGGCCGCGCTGCTCTTCAGCTGATTAGCTCTCGGGCACGGTAAAGAGGCTCTCGTCGGGGACGGAGAGCTCCAGGTCGCTGATGCCGGCGCGGTAGATGAGCTCGCCGTCGCCGTCATATGTTTCCGCGCCGGCCAGCAGGCCGCTGACGGCGGTGACATAGACGCGGTTGACGTGCCCCCCGACGGGGTCGGTGTACTCGCAGAAGATGCACTCGTAGCCGTTGTACAGCTCGTATCCGGCGTCGTCTATGGCCTCCGAGGGCAGGGCGAGGATACTCTCATAGGTGAGCAGGCGCAGCCAGCGGTCGGCGCGGCCCTCGTAGGGCATGGTGTGCACGCCGTTGACATTGTCGTACCAGATGCTGAGCTCGCCGTCCTCAACGACGAGGTTGCGCACCGCGCCGCCTATCTCGCCGCGCACGCGCAGCCGGCCGGAGCCGGCCCAGACCTGCAGCACGCTGCTGCCGCTGCCGCCGGGCCAGAAGTCCTCGACGGTTATAGTGCAGGTGAAGTTCTCCTCGCGCTCGAGCTCGGCGAGCACGGCCTGTACGTTCGAGCGCGTCACCACAGCCTCCTCCGCGCCGGGCGCGGCGCTTACGGACGCGCCGCTCTGCTGGTCGGGGGAGGGGAGCGAGACGTCGGTGGTTTCCAGCGCGCGGCCCATGAAGAAGAGGGCGTATACTATGACCGCCGCCGTCAGGACGAGCAGCAGTATGATGATAAAGCGCGTGCGCCGCCTCATGGCCTGAACTCCTCGGGCGGGGCGGCGCGCAGCTTGAACTCGAACTCGATGGCGTCCGCTATGCGCCCGCTCGCCTGCCCGTCGCCATATGGGTTGACGGCGCGGGCCATGCGCTCATAGGCCGCCGCGTTGTGCAGCAGGGAGCTCGCGAGCTCCACGATGCGCTCCGTGTCTGTGCCGGCGAGGGCCACGGTCCCGGCCTCGACGGCCTCGGGCCGCTCGGTCTCTGCGCGCAGGACAAGCACGGGCCTGCCCAGCGCGGGGGCCTCCTCCTGCAAGCCGCCGGAGTCGGTCATGACCATATAGCTCTTCGCCATCAGCCGGTGCATGTCCACGGCTGAGAGGGGCTCTATGAGGGCGACGTTCGAGATACCGCCCAGATTCCTCCGGGCGGCCTCACGCACGACGGGGCTCAGGTGGACGGGGTAGACGACGAGCACGTCGGGGTTGCCGCGGGCTATGCATCGCACGGCGGCGAAGATGTGCTCCATGGGCTCGCCGTAGTTTTCGCGCCGGTGGCAGGTGAGGGTGATGACGCGCCGGCCCGTGAAATCGAGCGCGTTGAGCTCGGGCGACTCGAAGCCCTCGCCGTGGGCGGTATAGCCCAGCGCGTCGATGACGGTGTTGCCGGTTATATAGACGCCCTTCGTGATGTTCTCGCGCGCGAGGTTCGCGGCGTTGTTGGCCGTGGGCGCGAAGTGCAGCGAGGCCAGGCGGCCCACGAGCTGGCGGTTCATCTCCTCGGGATAGGGCGACCAGCGGTCATGGGTGCGCAGGCCTGCCTCCACGTGCCCGCAGGGGATTTTGGCGTAGAAGGCGGCGAGCGCGGCGGCGAAGGTGGTGCTGGTGTCGCCGTGGACGAGCACCAGGTCCGGCCGCGCGAGGGTGAGGACGCCGCCCAGCCCGCCGAGGACGCGGGAGGTTATGCCGGCAAGGGTCTGGCCGCTCTGCATGACGTTGAGGTCGTAGTCGGGAGCGATGCCGAAGACCCTCAGCACGCTGTCGAGCATCTCGCGGTGCTGCGCCGTGACGCAGACGAGGCTCTCAATACCCTCGCGTCGGTCCAGCTCCAGCACCAGGGGGGCCATCTTGATGGCCTCCGGGCGCGTGCCGAACACGCTCATGACCTTGAGCTTAGTCATGGGGCTCCTCCTTGTGCTCGTGATGGTGGACATTGTGCTCCTCCTCCACGCCGCTGAGCGTGGGATCTACGGGCGGATGATAGTGGTGACCCTTGAGGGTGCGGGAGATGTAGAGGCCAATGGCAATGGCGGCCAGGGCGGCGACGACAATCAGCACGGTGCGCACTATGCCCGTGGTGGCGAGCACGACGGCGCAGAGGCCGAGTATGGCCGAGAGCGAGTAGAGTATGGCGACGGCCTGCTTCTGGCTGAGGCCCATGTCTATGAGCCGGTGGTGCAGGTGGCCGCGGTCGGGGTGCATCGGGCTCTGCCCGCGCAGTATGCGGCGGAAAAAGGCGCAGACCGTATCGAAGAGCGGAAGGAAGAGCGCCAGTATGGGCACGACAAAGGTGACGAGCGCGTAGGTCTTGAACATGCCCACCACGCTCACGGTGCTGAGCACATAGCCCAGAAGCAGCGCGCCGGTGTCCCCCATGAATATCTTGGCCGGGTTGAGGTTATAGGGCATGAAGCCCAGGCAGGCGCCCATGAGCGCGGCGAGCAGCAGCGCGACGCTGCCCTCGCTCACCAGCAGCGCGACGACGAACATGGTGGTGCTGGCGATGGTGCTCACACCTACGGCGAGGCCGTCCAGCCCGTCGATGAGGTTGACGCTGTTGGTGATGCCCACTATCCACAGCACCGTCACCGGTATTGCCAGCCAGCCGAGGAAGAGCAGCTCGCGATCTGAGAAGATGATGGGGTTGGAGAAGAACTCTATCACCACGCCGTGCGCCACGGCGATGACGGCCGCGGCCAGCTGCACGAGCAGCTTTATCCAGGCGCGCAGGTTGACGACGTCGTCAATCGCGCCGCAGGCCACTATCAGCACCGCGCCCAGCAGTATGCCGCGCACCTGTTTCGTGATGTCGACAAAGAGCACCACGCTGAGCAGGAAGCCGAGGAAGATGGCCAGCCCGCCCATGCGCGGTATGGGGTGGTCGTGGACGCGGCGCTTGCCGTCGGGCACGTCTATGGCGCCCATTTTGGTGGCGAAGCTCTTGACCACCGGCGTGGCGGCAAAGCTGATGGCGAAGCTTATGGCTATGGTGAGCAGGATACGCACCCACAGCTCCGTATTGGATAACAGCATAAAGCTTTAACACTCCTGAATCCGCCGCGCCGCACTGCGGCGCGGCGGCTTGCTGAGATATGGTGATGCCGGGTTCAGCGCTCGACGAAGCCGAGCTTCTTATAGACTTTGCGCAGCGTGCGCCAGGCGTCGTGATAGGCCTTCTCCGCGCCCTGGCGGTAGACGCTCTGGAGATAGGCCTTGTCCTTGAGGATGCGCGCGGTCTCGGCCTGGATGGGCCGCAGCAGCTCCACGACGGCCTCGCCGACGGCGGTCTTGAACGCGCCGTAGCCCTTGCCGGTGAAGTCGCGCTCTATCTGCTCGAAGCTCTCGCCGGTGGCGGAGGCGTAGATCTGCATCAGGTTCGCGACGCCGGGCTTGTTCGCCGGGTCGAAGCGCACGCAGTTCTCGCTCGTGTCCGAGTCGGTGACGGCGCGCTTGAACTTGCGCATGACGTCCTCGGGCTTCTCGAGCAGGTGGACGCAGCCGTTGGGGTCCTTGTCGGACTTGGACATCTTGCTGGTGGGGTCCTGCAGGCTCATGATGCGCGCGCCGACGCGCGGGATATAGGCCTCGGGCACCTTGAAGGTCTCGCCGTAGACGTTGTTGAAGCGGATAGCGACGTCGCGCGTGAGCTCGACGTGCTGCTTCTGGTCGTCGCCGACGGGGACGAAGTCCGCCTGATAGAGCAGTATGTCCGCGGCCATGAGGGCGGGATAGGTGAAGAGGCCGCCGTTTATGTTGTCCGCGTGCTTGGCGCTCTTGTCCTTGAACTGCGTCATGCGGCTGAGCTCGCCGAACATGGTGTAGCAGTTGAGTACCCAGCCGAGCTCGGCGTGGCGGGGATTGTGGCTCTGTACGAAGAGCGTGACCTTCTCGGGGTCGAGGCCGCAGGCGATATACTGCGCGAGCTGCTCCATCGTGCGGCGGCGCAGGTCGGCCGGCACCTGACGCACCGTGATGGCGTGCATGTCCACGATGCAGTAATAGGCGCGGTAGTCGTCTATCATGTCAACCCAGTTCTTGATGGCGCCCATGTAGGAGCCGAGGGTCAGGTCGCCGCTCGGCTGGATGCCGGAGAACATTATCTTGCGCTCGTCAATTTTCTTTTCTTCCATCGGTTTCTTCTCTTCCATTGTGATTCCTCTTACCAGGGCTGAAATTCGCGCCTCGCGCGTTGCGGCGTCCGGGAATTCACGGAATTCCCGGACGTATTGCTTAAACTCACTTCTTGAGGCCGCACTCTTCGGCGAGGACGGCGAAGGCCTTCATGCTGCGCGCTATCATCTCGCCGCTGACGCAGTAGGCGAGGCGGACGTAGCCGGGCGTGCCGAAGTTGCTGCCGGGCACGAGCAGGATATTGCGGCTCTTGGCCTTGGCGACGAAGTCCTTCTCCTCGATGGGCGTCTTGACCCAGAGGTAGAAGGCGCCGGCGGGGTAGGCGCACTCGAAGCCCAGCTCGTGCAGGCCGTTATACAGCGCCTTGCGGTTGGCGTCGTACTTGTCTATGGCCGTGCTCTCGTTGAGGCAGCGGGCGACGACGAGCTGCATGAGGCTCGGAGCGTTGACGAAGCCGAGCATGCGGTTGGCCACGACCGCGGCGTCGAAGATGAGCTGGCCGTCGGCGATGTCGCCGGGAATCACGAGGTAGCCGATACGCTCGCCGGGGAGGCTGAGGCTCTTGGACCAGGAGTAGCCGACAATGCAGTTGGCGACGCAGTTGGGCATCCAGGGCACGTCCACGCCGTCGTAGGCGAGCTCGCGGTAGGGCTCGTCGGAGACGGTGTAGATGACGGTGCCGAACTCGCGGCCCTTTTCGAGCAGCATGTCGGAGTACTTTTTCAGCAGCTCGGCGGGGTAGACGACGCCGGTGGGGTTGTTGGGGTTGTTGAGGATGACGGCCTTAGTCCTGGGCGTGACGGCTTTGGCTATGGCGTCCACGTCGGGGACGAAGCCCTCGGCCTCGCTGGCGGGGACGACGACGACCTTGCCGCCCGGGGTGGTGATGTAGTTGTTGTACTCAAAGAAGTAGGGGCTGATGCAGATGACCTCGTCGCCCGGGTTGAGCAGGGTATGCATCACGTCGCAGAGGCCGCCGGCCGCGCCGACGGTCATGATGATGTTGTTCTCGGTGTAATCGGTGCCGAAGCGGGCGTTGAGGGAGTCGGCGACGGCCTTGCGCACCTCGGGGTAGCCGGCGTTGGCCGGGTAGCCGTGGACGTACATGGGGTCCTCGTTCGTGATGATATCGACTATGGCCTTCTTCACGGCCTCGGGGGGAGCGAAGTAGGGATTGCCGATGGAGAAGTCGAAGACGTTCTCAGCGCCGTATTCCCTGGCGAGGCGCTTGCCCTCCTCAAACATGGCGCGGATGGCGCTGCCGCCGGCGGCCATAGCGGCGAGTCTTTCGGAAATCATGATAAAACCTCCCTGATGAAAGTCTGTCCGATAAGCGGACGATGGGCATAACTGAACGTATTCTATCACATCGGCGGGAAGATTGCAATGCACCTTGACAAAGACAATGTTAAATTATAATATGTAGTGGCCAAAAGGCAAAACTTTTTTGAGAGGGATCACAGTGAAAGACAGACAGTGGTTTGAAGATATGGAAGCGCGCATCCCGCGCGGCGAGGTGCGCCCCCGCTTCGCGCCCAGCCCCACGGGCTACAGGCACGTCGGCAACCTGCGCACGGCGCTCTACACCTACCTCATCGCCCGCGCCAATGGCGGCAAGTTCATCCTCCGCATCGAGGACACCGACCAGGGCCGCCTGGTCGAGGGCGCGGTGGACGTCATATACAAGACCCTCGCCGAGTGCGGCCTTCGCCACGACGAGGGCCCGGACGTCGGCGGCCCCGTCGGCCCCTACGTGCAGACCGAGCGCCGCGGGCTCTACATGGACTACGCCG
>CALWYR010000171.1 GCA_944385805.1 uncultured Oscillospiraceae bacterium | reverse complement strand
CGCCCGCGAAGCGGTGGAGCATCGTCACCAGCTGCTCGCGCGTGACAAGCCCGTTCGGGTCGCTGCCGTCGCTGACGCCCTCGCGCATGGCCCACGCGCGCGCCGTCTGCTGCCAGGTCGGGCCGCTCACCGTCTCGCCGTCTATGCGCGCGAGCACCGCCCAGACCATTGCGCGGGTCATGTTGGCCTCGGGCTCGAAGGCAGCGGCGCTTGTGCCCTCCATGAGGCCGTGGTTATATACGTACTCCACCGCCTCGCGGTACCACGCGCCCGCCGGGACGTCGGCGAAGGGGAAGCCGATGGGCGCGAAGTGCGCGCCGAGAACCACGTCGCGGCCCGGCATCGTGAAGCTGGTGCCCTCAACGCGCTCGCCGTCGAGGGTCAGGTAGGCGAGCTCAAAGCCCTCGTCCGGCGTGACGGTGACAGTGATGACCGTTCCCGCGCTGGCGTTGGAAAGGCTCGGCTTGACGCTGCCGCCCGCTATGGCGTCGTCAACGATAATGTCGTAGGTCTCGGGGACGGCCGGGACGAACATGTCGTAGCCGCAGACATCGCAGAGGTAGGCGTGGTTAGCGTCGACGTGCTCGGCGTAGCCGTTCATGCCCTCGGGATTTTTCAGCGGGCAGTCAGCGCCGAGGCAATTGTGCCAGTGGTGAGTCGAATTACTATCCCAGTTGGCCGTATCCCAGTTGTGTATATGGCTGGTGGGATTGAAGGTGACGGTAATGATTAGATTATTGTCGTATTGCGTGTCCTTCTCAGATGTAATATTGCTGTACGCGCTTTCCTGCATATTGGAAAGGATAACTGTTACATCGTCTCCAAAGGAGTAGTATGCATCACACTTTAAACGCATTCGGACTGTGTAAGTTTTGTTTTGCTCAAAAGTGGTTGTTATTATTTCATCAGAGCCCTGTTCTTTCCAAATGACCTGAAGAGTAGACGGCCCGCCAACTCCTGCCGAAGTGAGCACCTCATAAGGAGCGTTCTCGGGCACGGCAACATTCTGAACCGGCCTGGCGCCCTGCACGGGGGCTTCAAGATCCAGAATAGTCACTTCCGTGATGGGCCTGCCATAGACAATAAAGCTGTACCCGTCCGACGCACTGTTATAGGTATAATCTCCCGCCTTTGTTGCGGTGATGGTGACTTGTCCTACACCTTTGATTGTGACTTTGCCGTTGCTGTCCACGGTCGCAACGCTGTCATTGCTGGAGCTCCAAGTCACCACGCCGCTGCTATTACCGCCCGTTGTGTTCAGGTCAAATCCGCTGTTATCAACGTATATTTTTTCCTCTGTTGGCTGGCCGGTAATCATGAAGCCGCTCTGATCTTGCTTTCGTGTACGCAGAAGTTGCGGAGCGGGATCTTGCCTGTTATTCGTCAGAACAGGCAGGTTGCCCATCAATTTTTCATCAGGATCCACAGACGTCGGGTTGTTCGTCTTTTCCCAGACGCTGCTGTCAAGGCCAAGGTTTGCTGCCCAAGAGCTGTCCTCAGTCATCTGGTTCGCAGTCAAGCTTCCCTCTCCAGCACCGCCGCAGTCGTCCCAATAGTGGCAATCTGTTATTGTCAGCGTGAATTCTCCCTGCCGACTGCCAACTATGCCGTTCTTAGATGTTGTTCCGCTCAAAGTTCCCGCGTTATAGCTGTATTCAATGGTAACAGAGCTATGGGCAGTCGTATTATTATTAATGTTCCCTATCAGGCCCGCTGTTGCTGCTCCGGATACCGTGCCAACATTATAGCAGTTATTAACATTAACGGTTGTCGGGCGCAGTAATCGCCCTACAAAGCCTCCAACACAATCAGAGGATGGGCTGCTGACACTTCCCGCGTTATAGCTCTCGGTCAAAGTTAGTGCCGAGCTTGACTGCCCAACCAGGCCGCCCGCATAATTGAGTCTTCCGTCCTTTGTTGACGAAACATTTCCCGTGTTGCTGCTAGCTTCTATCGTCAAGTTAGCCGAGCTTTCTCCTACGAGTCCGCCAATACTGCATTGTTTGCTGTCAAGCATTAAAATGTCACCGCTGTTATGGCAGTTCTCAATGTTGCCGCTTTTATTTCCCTCCAGTCTACCCACAATGCCGCCGGCATTGCCTGCGCCGGTACTGCCTGCGCCGGTACTGCCAATAGCAGTAATGTCACCAGTATTGGTACAGTCTTTAATATCATAGTTTTCTTCTTGGTTGAAATACGCCTGTCCGGCTATGCCGCCTACACCATAAGCTGCGCCGTCCGCACCGGCGTTGACGGCTCCGGTGTTACTGCACTCTGTGACTGAGGTATCTTTAATACGGCCTGCAATGCCGCCGGCGTTGTTGGATGAAGCCGTTGTGCACACCGTGCCATTGTTGGTACAGTTCGAGATTGTACTGCTATTTGCCTCCCCGACAATACCGCCAATTCCGCCAGTAGCGCCATTTCCCACGCCTTTTTCACTGAATACGACGCCGCTGAACTGACAGCCGGTTATCGTCACATTACTGGTGGTGCCTCCGACAACACCGCCGACGGATGAATTTCCTGCATCGTTTCCTGTACCACTGTACAGAATTGTTCCATCGACTGTGCAGTTTTCAATTTTCGCGCCTGTACGCGCGTCGCCGATAATGCCGCCGACGCTGCTCTTTCCAGACACGACATATATATCATCAAGCTTGACATCCTTAACTGTCGCACTGCCGTAGCCGAACAGACCTGCAGAGCTTGTAACGCCAGCCGTCACGCTCATATTGGAAATTGTATGGTTCTGACCGTCAAACGTGCCATTGAACTGCTCGATTGGTACCCAGCTGTGACCCGAGAGGTTAATGTTGTTCTCCAATGTAATGGTAGCGTTCTGCAAATTCGTGATATTTGGAAAATCGGACGGTCTACCCATTCCGGCCTCAACATTATTCCAGTTGCTATTTTGAAGCAGCAGCGCTGCCAGCCCGGCGAGTTCGGCGGCGTCGCTGAGGGTAAAGCTGGTTTTACTGGCATCATACCAAGTTGTATCATAATATGGATTCCCATCCTCATCCGAATCCAGCCAGGTATCACTTAAATCTGGCTGCGTGGGAAGTATGTCATCCCAATCGTCAATATCATTATCCGCCCATGCGCTCACTGTCAGCAGGCTTGTGCAGAGCGCGAGCGCCAGAAGTATGCTCAATATCCGCTTTCTCATACCTCTATCCTCCTTAGGTTGTCATCGTTCCGGAATTCTCCGGAACGACAAAAGGGCATGCCCTTTTGCGATTTAAAACTGCGGTTTTATTTTACCATAAGCGGAGCGGCCGCGCAATACCAGTTAGGGGCAAAATCTTACCAGTTGGTAGAGTCCGCCCCAAACTTGCTCTTTGCTTTTCCTGCGGCGGGTGCTATAATGGCTTCGCCACGGAGGTGTTCACATGGATTACGCGCAATCGCTCAAATATATAGAGGGGGTCTCCTGGCTGGGCTCGCGGCCGGGGCTGGAGAGGATCTCCGCCCTGCTCGGGCGGCTGGGGCGGCCGCAGGACTCGCTGCGCTTTGTCCACGTCGCCGGTACCAACGGCAAGGGCAGCGCCTCGGCCCTGCTCCGCAGCGCGCTCAGCGCCGCGGGGTACAAAACCGGGCTATACATCTCCCCTCACCTCCTGCGCATGAACGAGCGCATGAGCATCGACGGGGTTGACATAACTTACGCGGACTTCGCCGCGTGCTGCACCGTCCTGGCCGCGGCGGCGGAGGGCATGGCCGAGCCCTGCACGGAGTTCGAGCTCTGCACGGCACTGGCGCTCTATTACTTCGCGCGCGAGCGCTGCGATATCGTGGTGCTGGAGACCGGCCTCGGCGGGCGGCTGGACGCCACCAACGTGATTGGCCGCCCCGAGTGCGCGCTCATCATGAACATCGGCCTCGACCACACCGCCGTCCTCGGCGGCACCGTCGAGCTCATCGCCGCCGAGAAGGCCGGCATCTTCAAGGGCGGCCGCGCCGCCGCCTATGACCTCCCCGCTAATGTCCGCGCCGTGCTGAGCGAGCGCGCCGCGGCCACAGGCACTGAGCTGCGCTTTGCGGATTTCAGCGAAATCGTACCGCTTTCCGACTCGATGGAGGGCCAGAGCTTCACTTACCGGGGCGAAATGTACGAGATAAAGCTGCTGGGCGAGCACCAGCTCCGCAACGCCGCCGCGGCGCTCGAGGCGGTTGAACAGCTGCGCGCCGGGGGCTGGCGGCTCAGCTATGAGGACGTGCGGCGCGGCATGGCCGCCGCCGTGTGGCCGGCGCGCTTTGAGCGCGTGCTGGCCGGGCCCGACTTCGTCGTCGACGGCGGGCACAACCCCCAGTGCCTCGCGGCCACGGCGGCGGCGCTGGAGCGCTATTACCCGCGCACGCGGCGGGTGCTGCTCTTTGGCGCGCTGGCGGACAAGGACTGGCAGGACATGGCGCGGCTGCTCATCCCCGCCGCGGACGAGTTTGTCTGCGCCACCCCCGAGAGCGAACGCGCTCTCGACGCGCGCGCGCTCGCGGATTTCCTGCGCGGCGAGGGCGTAAGCGCCGAGGCCTTTGACAGCATCGAGGCCGCGGCCGCCGCGGCTTATGAGCGCGCGAAGCCGGACGGCATGGCCTGCTGCGTCGGCTCGCTCTACATGGCCGGCGCGGCGCGGGATTATCTCATCAGGCTGAGGGAGGCGGGAACGTGAGGATAATGGCCCTTGACTACGGAGACGCGCGCACCGGCATCGCCATCTCCGACGAGCGCGGCATACTCTGCGGCGAGACGCTGGTCATAGCCGAATGGGACGCGGAGCGCCTCGCGCGGCGCGTGGCGGAGCTGTGCGGGAGCCGCGGCTGCGGGCTTATCCTGCTCGGCCTCCCGCTGAACATGGACGGAAGCGAAGGCCCGCGCGCGGAAAAGGCCCGCGCCTTCGCCGCCCTGCTGGCCTCGCTCGGCCTGCCCGAGGTGCTGCTGCGCGACGAGCGGCGCACCAGCGTGGAGGCGCACGGCATCCTGCGCGCCAACGGCCGGCGCGAGAAAAAGCACCGGCAGAGCGTCGACGCCGTCGCGGCGCAGCTGATACTGGAGACCTACCTCGGCACGGCGGACAACGCCCGGCGGCAGGCCGAGGCTAAATAAGCGCAAAAGGCCCCGGAGCTTTGGCTCCGGGGCCGGACTTTTATCTTATTCGATGGTTATCGTCCTGTTGTCGGGGACGAGCTCGGGGCGCTTGGGCAGGGTCAGGGTCAGCACGCCGTCGGTGTAGTTGGCCTTGATGCTCTGCGTCTCGATGCCGCTGACGTCGAAGCTGCGCTCAAAGGTGCCGAAGTGGCGCTCGCGGCGGATGCAGCCGTTCTTGTGCTCCTCGTGCTCGCTATGGCGCTCGGCCTTGATGGTGAGGCGGTCGTTCTCGAGGTCGATCTTGATGTCGTCCTTCTTGAAGCCGGGCAGGTCAGCCTCCAGCACGAAGGCGTCGCCGGTGTCGGTGATGTCGGTGCGCAGCTCCATCACGGCGCTGCTGTTGGTGCCGAAGAAGTCGTTGAAAAGATTGAAGGGGTCATAGACGCTCCTGCGGGTGGAATAAGGGGTGAGTTCAAACATGATAAAAACCTCCGTGAGTTTTATAATACTTAATAGTGTGACCTGACTTCGAGCTGTTATTCACATCTCTCGTCTGCTTACGTATATAAAATACAATACTGTTTTTAATAAATCATGAACTCACTATGTCTTAATTGTAAATATTAGCACTCTCAAATCGAGAGTGCTAATATCTTGACTCAGTCTATGGCGGTGGGGACGGCGTCGGGCTCTATGGGGCAGACGTAGCCGCTCTTCGTGCGGCGCTCGAACTCGGCGCGGGCGGCGGCGAGGGCCTCGGGGTCGTTCATGAGCCTTATCGCCGCGCAGGCGAGCACCTTTGCGGCGTTTATGAGCCCCTTGTGGCCGAGGCTCGTGCAGCCGCAGCTGACGTTCTGCCAGGAGTGGCCGGCCGCGCCGAAGGCGAAGCAGACGCAGCGCACCTGAGCCGCGGGGGTCTGCCAGCTGACGTCGCCGACGTCTGAGCTGCCGGGCGTGAAGCCGGTGGTGTGGTACTTGGGCAGGAGAAATTCGCACAGTGCGTCGGCAAAGCCGCGGGTGCGCTCGCGCACCTGCTCGGCCAGCTCGCCGTCGAGCGAGGGACCGACGCCGGGGGCGGTGTATACCTCATAGGTGGCGCGCAGCTTTTGCGCGTAGCCGCGCTCCTCCGGAGTGTATTCCGGGAGCCCGACCTCGGTAAAGCAGTCGTAGAGCACGTCCTCGAGCGCGAAGTTCGGCACTATCTCCGCCGTGCCGTCGATGAACTGGCGGTCGAAGCCGGTCTCGGTCATCAGCGCCGCGCCCTCGGCTATTTTGTCCACGCGGGAGACGAGCTTCACGGTGTCGCGCACGTGGTTGGAGCGCACCATGTAGAGCACGCTCGCCTCGCTCTGCACCACGTTGGGCGAGACGCCGCCCGCGTTGGTGATGGCGTAGTGGATGCGGCAGTCGCTGGGCATGTGCTCGCGCAGGTACTGCACGCCGGTGTTCATGAGCTCGACGGCGTCAAGCGCGCTGCGGCCGTTTTCCGGGTCGCCGGCGGCGTGGGCGGGGACGCCGTGGAACTTATAGAGTATCTGTATGCTGGTGTTGTTGGTGCCGGAGTAGACCTCGTTCACGTCGCTGGGGTGCCAGGTGAGGGCGCAGTCGAGCTCCCTCCAGAGCCCCTCGCGGGCCATGAAGGCCTTGCCCGCGCCGCCCTCCTCGCCGGGGCAGCCGAAGAAAATTACGGTGCCGGGGCGGCCGGACTTCTCGAGGTAGTCCTTGACGGCGAAGGCCGCTCCCAGCGAGCCCGCGCCGAGCATGTTGTGTCCGCAGCCGTGGCCGGGCGCGCCCTCCGTGACGGGATGGCGGGAGCACTCCCCCGCCGCCTGGCTGAGGCCGGAGAGGGCGTCGAACTCGCCGAGTATGCCGATGACGGGACGGCCGGAGCCGTATTTGCCGCAGAAGGCGGTCTTGACCCCCGCGAGGCCCTCCGTGACCTCAAAGCCGTGCTCGCGCAGGGTGCCGCAGTATAGCTTCGCGCTTTTGAACTCCTTTAAGCTGAGCTCGGCGTAGCCCCACACGGCGTCGGAAACGCCGGTGAAGATACCGGCGTTTTCGTCTATATACTTTATCGCGTTTTTCTGAAATTCGTTCATATGAGTACCTTGCTGAGGAAGTCCTGGAGCCTTTCGCTCTTGGGGTGGGAGAAAATCTCGTCCGGCGTGCCCTGCTCGACGAGCTTGCCGTCGGCGAGGAAGAGGATGCGGCTGCCCACCTCGCGGGCGAAGTGCATCTCGTGGGTGACGACGGCCATCGTCATGCCCTCCTCGGCCAGCTGCTTCATGACGTCGAGCACCTCACCGACCATCTCGGGGTCGAGCGCGCTCGTCGGCTCGTCAAAGAGCATGACGTCGGGGTCCATGCACAGCGCCCGGACTATGGCGACGCGCTGCTGCTGGCCGCCGGAGAGCTGTATGGGATAGGCGTCCGCCCTGTCGCCGAGGCCGACGCGCTCGAGGAGCTTGAGCGCCTTTTCGCGGGCCTCCGCCTCCTTGAGCTTGCCTAGCTCGACGGGGGCGAGGATCATGTTCTCTATGACCGTCTTGTGCGGGAAGAGGTTGAACTGCTGGAAGACCATTCCCATCTTCTGGCGCACGACGTTGATGTCTATCTTCTTGCCCTCGTCGTCCTTTTTGCGGGAGATGTCCACGCCTTCGAAGAAGACCGCGCCCTCGGTGGGCTCCTCGAGGAGGTTCAGCGAGCGCAGCAGCGTGCTCTTGCCGCCGCCGCTCGGGCCGATTATGACGACGACCTCGCCGCGATGGATGTCCACGTCCACGCCGTCGAGCGCCTTGATGACGCCCTTGTTGTAGTACTTCTTGAGGCCGCGGACGCTGATAAGGGCCTCGGTATCCGCGGGGTGTTCCGCGAGGTATTCCTCGGTGCGCGCACGCGCGAGCTTATCTCTTGTAGCCACGGCTCATCTTCCTTTCAAAGTGGGCGATAATTTTGCTGGTCGGGAAGGTCAGGCAGAAGTAGAGCACCGCCGCGTAGACCAGCGCCTCCATCTGACGGTAGGTCGCGCCCTGCACGGCCTTGACGACGCTCATGATTTCCTGCACGCCGATGAGGTAGGTGATGGAGGATTCCTTTATAATCGTGACGAACTCGTTCGCCATGGCCGGGAGTATGTTCTTAATCGCCTGGGGCAGGACGACAAGGCGCATGGTCTTCCATGCGGGCAGGCCCAGCGAGCGGGCGGCCTCGGTCTGGCCTATGGGTATGGAGCTTATGCCCGAGCGGATGACCTCGCTCAGGTACGCGCCCGAGTTGAGGCTCAGCGCCACTATGCCGGGCAGGAAGCGGTTGAAGCGGAAGAGGCCGAAGACCAGGAAGGTGGGCAGCTCGAAGGCCAGGGTGAAGACGTTATAAATAAGGAGCACCTGCACGAGCATAGGCGTCGCGCGGAAAATCTCGACGTAGGCGGTGGCCAGCCAGCGCAGGGGCGCGAACTTGCACATGCGGCAGAGCGCGAGTATCAAGGCGAGGATAAAGCCGAAGAAGACGGCGAAAGCGGAGAGCAGCACCGTACAGAGCACGCCCTCCAGGAACATCGGCCAGTATTCAAACGCGGCCGCGAAACCGGCTTGTGTGAACATTAACGTACAACTCCTTTAAAAAGGCCCCTCCCTTGTGGGAGGGGCCCGTTATTTACTCTGTCAAGCCGGGAAAAGCTCAGGCGGCTTCTTCGCCTTCCGCGCCGGTGTTGACGTCATCGGCGGCGGTGCCCGCCTCGGGGACGGAGCCGTTCTCGTCGAGCAGGCCCTCGTAGGTCTCGCCGGTGGAGAGCTCGTTGGCCTCGGCCACGAAGGTGTCCATGCTGCCGTCCTCGATTGCCTGGGCAATGCCGAGGTTGACACACTCGAGCAGGACGTCGTTGCCCTTCACAACGCCGATGGCGCTGCCGGCCTGGTCGTAGGGCACGTCGAAGATTATCTCGAGGTCGGGGTTGGAGATGGCGTAGTTGGCCGCGACGGCGGTCTCGATGAAGGCGCCGTCCAGGCCGCCGTTATTGAGCTCGGCCACGATGTCGGTGACCTTGGTCAGGACGACGACGCTGTTGGGATCGCAGTACTCATCGGCGAGGTCCTTCTGGATGGAGCCGTTCTGGGCGCCGATCTGGTACTCGGGGTGATTCACGAGATCCTCGAGGCTGGTGAACTGATCGACCTTGTCCTTGACGGTGACAAAGCTCTGGCCGCCGAGGTAGTAGAGGTCGGAGAAGGCCATCGCGTCCTCACGGTCGGGGTCGGGGCTCAGGCCCGCCATGCCGATGTCGACGGTCTTCATGGCGATCTCATTGAGGACGCCGTCAAAGTCCATGGGGACTATCTCGCACTCAAGACCCATGAAGTCGGCCAGGTACTGGGCAAGGGCCAGGTCGAAGCCGGCCAGGACGGGATCGCCGTTCTCGTCGATGGCGTAGAACTCATAGGGGGCGAAGTCGGGGCTGGTGGCGACGGTCAGGACGCCGTCGGTGACGGTCTCGAGCTCAGCGAGCAGCTCGGCGGGAGCCGTCGCGATGGGAGTCTCGTCGGGAGCTTCGCTCTCGGTGCTGGGCTCCTCGCCGCAGGCGGCGAGCGCGAACACCATCACGAGGGCAAGCATAAGAGCAAGAAACTTCTTCATTACAATTATCCTCTTTCCATTCTTTTGGTTGGCCGGGATTTCACCCGGTGCTGAAATAATAGCACCCCAGGGGCGATTTGTCAACCTCTGGGGTGAAATAATATGCGAAAAATTTCGCCTGTTTAGCGGCTATCAGCTGTTGTTATACACAATATTCTGCATATTATAGCGGATATTCACTTTTTGGCCCTGCCGATGGCGGCAAAGATGCCGAAGGCCAGGATGTCCGCGCAGACCACGCTCGCGCCGCTCGGCGTCTCGAGAGCGTAAGAGGCGGTCATGCCGATAATAAAGCAGACGACGCTCAGCGCGGCGGAGCAGACGGTGACAGACTTGAAGGTGCGGAAGACGCGCATGGCCGCGAGCGGCGGGAAGATGATGAGGCTGGAGATGAGCAGAGCGCCCATCATGCGCATACCGAGCACGACGGTGACGGCGGTGAGCACGGCGAGCAGCATGTTATAGCGCCCGGCCCTACCGCCCGGGGCGCGCACGAAGGACTCGTTAAAGGTGACGGCGAAGAAGCGCGGATAGAAGAGCGTGCAGCACGCGAGCACCGCCGCGCAGAGCGCGACGCTCAGCCAGGCGTCGGCGCGCGAGACGGTGAGGATGG
>CALWYR010000170.1 GCA_944385805.1 uncultured Oscillospiraceae bacterium | reverse complement strand
TGCTGTCCGGGACCATGTTGAAGACGGCCTCGACGGTCTTGCCCTTGACGAGCTTGACCATGGGGCTCTTGAGTATCTTCGGGTCGATGGCGTTCATGGCGTCGCAGGCCTTCTGGTTGGCGAGCAGCTCCTTGACGGTTACCTTGCTGATATCCATACTTTTTCTCCCTTCGGTTTTTCGCCCCGGCCGCGCCGCGGGCTTTGTTGTGAACATTCTAACACATCCGCGTCGCTTTTTCAATAGCGTTTGACGAAGCGCGCGGCAGTTGGTATAATCTATTGATTATGCGAGCCGCGATCTGCCGGGCTCGGTTTTATGATTGAGGTACATGAGATGTTGAGGATAATCACAGGCCTCGCGGGAGCGGGCAAGACGGCACGGATAATGGACGAGCTGCGCGCCGACGTCCTCGCCGGGCGCGGCGGGCGCGTACTTCTCGTGCCCGAGCAGTACAGCCACGAGGCCGAGCGCGAGCTCGCGCGCGCGGCGGGGCCGGGCATGGCGCTCTGCGCCGAGGTGCTGAGCTTCACGGGCATAGCCCGGCGCGTGGAGGCCGAGCTGGGCCCCGGCGGGCGCACGGCGCTCTCGGCGGGCGGCCGGCTGCTGTGCATGGCGCTGGCGCTCGACGGCGTCTACACGCGCCTGCGGGTCTATGAGCGCGCGCGCCGCTCGCCGGAGGCGCAGCTGGAGCTGCTCGCGGCGCTCGACGAGCTGGCCGCCGCCCGGCTGGGCCCGGAACAGCTGCTCGACGCCGCGAAGCGCGCGCCGGAGGCGCTGGCGGACAAGCTGCGCGACCTCGCGCTCATCTCCGAGGCCTTCGCCGCCGCCGTGGGCGCCGAGCGCGTGGACGCCTCCGACCGCCTCACTCTGCTCTCCGAGCGCCTGGGCCAGAGCGATTTCGCCCGCGGCGGGGCGGTCTATATAGACGGCTTCACGGACTTCACCGCCCAGGAGCGGGAGATAGTCGAGCAGCTGATGGCGCGCGCGGACGTGACGCTCTGCCTCACGCTGGACGGCGTGGACGGCGGCAGCGAGCTTTTCGCGCTCAGCCGCGTCACGGCGCGGCGGCTGCTGCGCTTTGCGAAGGAGGAGGGCATACCCAGCCGCGTGGAGGCCATGGAAAGGCCCGAGCGCAGCCCCATGGACGCCCTCGCCGCCAACCTGCTCAGCTTCCCGGCGCGCGGGCTGGACGCCGGGGGGCACGTAAGGCTGCGCCGCGCGCCGGACGCCGCGCTCGAGTGCGAGTTCGCGGCGGCCGAGGCGCTGAGGCTCGCGCGCGCCGGCTGCCGCTGGCGCGACATCGCGGTGGCCGTGCGCGGCTTCGAGGACTACCGCCCGGCGCTGACGGCGGCCTTCGCGCGCTGCGGCGTGCCGCTCTTCGCCGCGCGGCAGACGGAGATAACGCAAAAACCCCTGTCCACGCTTATCGCCTCGGCCTACGAGGCCGTCACCGGCGGCTGGGAGGCTCAGGAGGTCTTCGCCTATCTGCGCAGCGGCCTCGCGGGGCTGACGGCGGCGGAGTGCGACGAACTGGAGAACTACTGTTTCACCTGGAGCATATCCGCCGCGCGCTGGCACTCGCCGCGCGACTGGGGCATGCACCCGGACGGCTGGGGCCGCGATTACGACGACAATACGCGCGCGAGGCTGGAGCGCGTCAACGCCCTGCGCCGCCGCGCCGCCGCGCCGCTGCTCTCCTTTGAGGCGGCGCTCAGGGGCGCGCACACGGCGCATGAGCAGTGCCTGGCCCTCGCCGGGCTCTTTGAGGAGCTGGAGCTCGACCGCCGCCTGGCCGAGCGCGCCGACGAACTCGAGCGCGCGGGCCGCCGCCAGGCCGCGGCGGAGTACGCGCGCATCTGGGACGCCGCCGTGGACGCGCTCGAGCAGTGCTCGGCCCTGCTGGGGGACATGGAGCTGGACGCGGCCGCCTTCTCGCGGCTCTACCTGCTTACGCTCTCGCAGTACAACGTGGGCGTGATCCCCGTCTCGCTCGACATGGTGACGGCGGGCGACCTCGACCGCATGCGCCGCCGCCGCATAAAGCACCTCATCATCCTCGGCGCGAGCGACGAGCGCCTGCCCGCGCCGGAGGGCGAGGGCGGCGTCTTCAGCGGCGACGAGCGCCGCAGCCTCGCCGAGCTGGGCCTGCCGCTGGACGCGGGCGAGGCCGAGCTCTGGCGCGAGTACACGCTCATCTACAACTGCGTCACGCTCCCGAGCGAGACGCTGACCATAAGCTATCCCGCCTTCGGCGCGGACGGCGGCGAGAGCGAGCCGAGCCTGCTTGTGCGCCGCGCGGAGGGCCTGTTTGGCCTCGTGTCCGAGCCCACGCGGCGGGATGAGGATTTGCTCGTGTGCGAGAACACTGCCCTCGAGCTCGCCGCCGCCGGCGGGGAGAGGGGAAACGAAATCGCCGCGCTGCTCGGCGGGCAGGCGCGCGCGAGGCTCGAAAAAGTGCGCGGCGCGGCCAAACTCACGCGCGGGAGGCTCTCGCGGGAGAGCGCGCTGGAGCTGTACGGCAGCCGCCTGGGCCTCTCGGCTACGCGGCTGGAGCGCTTTTCGAGCTGCCGCTTCGCTTACTTCCTCAGCTACGGCCTGCGCGCCAGGCCGCGCGCTAAGGCCGAGTTCCGCGCGCCGGAGGCCGGCACCTTCGTCCACTACGTGCTCCAGCACGTGGCCGCCGCCCTGCCCGAGGGCATCGCCGCCGCCGCGGACGAGCGGCTGCGCGCGCTGACGCGCGAGTACTCCGCGCGCTATCTCGACGAGGAGCTCGGCGGCGCGGAGGGCAAGGGCGCGCGCTTTACCTACCTCTTTGAGCGCCTGGCCAGGAGCGTCGAGGGCATCGTCCTCGACATGGCCGGGGAGCTCAGATATTCGGATTTCAAGCCCCTCGCCTTCGAGCTCGACCTCGCCCGGGCCGTGCCCGGGGCGGCGCAGAACCTGCCCGAGGGCGGTAGCGTGCGCGCCGTGGGCATCGCCGACCGCGTGGACGGCTGGGTCCACAACGGGCGGCTCTACCTGCGCGTCGTCGACTACAAGACCGGGCGCAAGAGCTTTTCGCTCAGCGACGTCTACTACGGCCTGAACATGCAGATGCTGCTCTACCTCTTCACCCTCGCCGGGGCGGGGGAGGAGCTCTTCGGGCGCGAGGCCGTCCCCGCCGGCGTGCTCTATGTCCCGGCGCGGGAGAGCATAATCTCCGCCGACAGCGACCTCGACGACGCCGAGCTGGAGAAGAAGCGCCGCGAGAGCCTCAAGCGCAGCGGCCTGCTGCTGGGCGAGGCCGAGGTGCTGCGCGCCATGGAGCACGAGGGCGCGCCCGCGCGCCTGCCCGTGCGCTGGAAGGACGGCGTGCCCACCGGCGACGCGCTCGCCGATGTGGAAAAGCTCGGCGCGCTCGCCCGCCGCGTGGAGGAGACCCTGCGCGCCATCGCCGGCGAGATACACGCCGGCAGCATCGAGGCCGACCCCTGCTACAAGAGCGCGCGCGACAACGCCTGCCTCTGGTGCGAGTTCGCCTCCGCCTGCCGCTTTACCGATGGCGAGGGTGGCGACGAGCGCCGTTATCTGCCTGCGCTGAAGCCCGCCCGCGTGTGGGAGCTGCTGGAAGGAGCTGAGGGAAATGCCTGAATTCAAGCCTACGCCGGGCCAGGCCGCGGCCATAGGCGACCGGGGCGGCGAGCTGCTCGTCTCCGCCGCCGCCGGCAGCGGTAAGACGCGCGTGCTCATAGAGCGGCTGATGGGCTATATCCTCGACGCTGAGAGCCCCGCAGACGTGGACAGCTTCCTCGTCATCACCTTTACCCGCGCCGCCGCCGAGCAGCTGCGCGCCAAGATAAGCGCCGCCCTCGCCGAGCGCGCCGCCGCCGGGGAAGAGGACGCCGCGCGCGCCCGCCGCCAGAGCGCGCTCGCGCGCCGCGCGCGGATATGCACGATAGACAGCTTCTGCGTCGGCCTGCTGAGGGAAAACGCGGCCCTCGCAGGCCTGGACCCGGGCTTCGGCATCTGCGACGAGCAGCGCGCCGCCGCGCTGAAGTCAGCCGCGCTGGAGACCGTGCTCGAGAGCGCCTACGAGCGCGCGGAACCGGGCTTCATCGCCCTCGCCGACACCGTGGGCGCGGGGCGCGACGACCGGCGGCTGGAGTCGCTGGTGCTCTCGCTGCACGAAAAGCTGCAGTCCCACGCCCGGCCGGAGCAGTGGGTGGCCGGGCAGCGGCGCGACCTCGACGCCCTGCCCGCCGACGCCGCGCAGACGGCCTGGGGCCGCGAGCTCATAGACGGCGCGCTCGCAGAGCTCAGCTACCGCCGCGGGGAGTTTGAGTTCCTCGCCGGGCTGGTCAGCGAGAGCGAGAAGGCGGAAAAGGCCTATGGCGAGAGCGTCAACGCCACGCTCGAGGCCCTGGAGGCCGCCATCGAGGCCGCGCACACCGGCTGGGACGCCCTCGCCGCCGCGCTGCCCATACCCTTTCCCAACCTCAGGCCCCTGCGCGGGGAGGAGGACATCAAGGAGATAGTCAAGTCCCGCCGTGAGGACTGCCGCGGCGCGATGAAGAAGCTGGCGCGCGACTTCAATACGCCCAGCGCGCCGCTGCTCGCCGACCTGCGCGCCACGGCCCCGGCCATGGACGCGCTGCTGGCGCTGGCGCTGGACTTCGACGCCGAGTACACGCGGCGCAAGCGCCGCCGCGGCCTTATCGATTTCGCCGACGCCGAGCACCTCGCCGCGCGCCTGCTCTGCGACGGGCGCGGCGAGCCCACGCCCTTCGCGCTCGGGCTCTCGGAGCGCTTTACCGAGGTGATGATAGACGAGTACCAGGACGTCTCGCGCGTGCAGGAGGAGATAGTCCGCGCCGTCTCCGGCGGCGGGCGCAAGCTCTTCATGGTCGGCGACGTCAAGCAGAGCATCTACCGCTTCCGCCTCGCCGACCCCACGATATTCCTGGAAAAGTATAACCGCTTTGCCGACGCCCCCCAGCCGGAGGGCGTGCCGAGCCGCGTCTTCCTGCGCGAGAGCTTCCGCTCGCGGCCGGAGGTGGTCGCGGCGGTCAACAGCGTCTTCGCCTGCCTCATGAGCCGCTCGCTGGGCGAGCTCGACTACGACGAAAACGCCGCGCTCATCGCCGCGCTGCCATACGAGGGCAGCGTGCCCAGGCCGGAGCTCTGCGTCATAGAGGCGCCCGGCGCCGACGACGATGGCGAGCGGCCCGACAAGACCGCGCTGGAGGCGCGATACGCCGCCGGGCGCATACGCAGCCTGGTGGAGTCGGGCACGATGCTCACCGCCCCCGGCGGCGAGCGGCCGCTGCAGTACGGCGACGTCGCCGTGCTGCTGCGCTCGGCCAACGTCACCGGCGGCATCTGGCGGCGAGAGCTGGCGCGGGCGGGAGTGCCCGTCGAGACTGGGCTCTCAGGCGGCTTTTTCAGCGCCGGCGAGGTGGAGGTCGTGCTCGCGCTGCTCTCGCTCATAGACAACCCCCGCCAGGATGTGCAGCTGGTGAGCGCCATGCGCAGCGCCGTCTTTGGCTTCACGCCCGACGAGCTCACGGCCATCCGCCTCGCCGACCGCGAGGGCGAGCTCTGGGACGCACTGATAAAGAGGGCGGAGACGGACGAAAAATGCCGCGATTTCGTGAATGTAATCAACGATTTGCGCGACTTTGCCCGCGACGCGGAGCTGACGGAGCTCTTAAGCGAGCTCTACGCCCGGCTCGACTGCGCTGCCCTCTGCGCCGCGCTCAGCGACGGCGAGGCGCGCATGAGCCGCCTGCGCCGCCTCGCCGGGCTCGCGCGCGAGTTTGAGCACGGGGCCTGGCGCGGGCTGAGGCGCTTCAACGAGTGGATAGCGGAGATGCGCGAGCTGGGCCGCGAGCCGGCCCTGCCCGGCGAGGAGAGCGGCGGGGCCGTGCGCATCATGAGCATACACCAGAGCAAGGGCCTCGAGTTCCCCGTCGTCGTGCTGGGCGACACCGCCAAGCGATTCAACGACGCCGACACCCGTAGCACCGTGCTCATCCACCCCGAGCTGGGCCCGGGCGGCAAGGTCACGGACGCCGCGCGCGGCATAGAATACCCAACCATAGCCCGCCGTGCCGTGGCCCACCGCCTGCGCCGCGAGCAGCTCAGCGAGGAGCTGCGCCTGCTCTACGTGGCCATGACCCGCGCGCGGGAGCGGCTTATCATCACGTTTTGCGCCGCCAAGGCCGCGGAAAAGGTGGACGCGCTCTCGCTCTCGGCGGCCTCGCCCATGCCGGCCCAGGCGCTGGCGGGCATGCGCAGCCTGGGCGAGTGGCTGCTCAGCGCCGCGCTCGCGGACGGCGGCGAGACGATAGAGCTCAGCCTCGCCGGCGCGGAGGGCGCGCCGCGCCCGCTCGGCGGCGCGCGCCCC
>CALWYR010000169.1 GCA_944385805.1 uncultured Oscillospiraceae bacterium | reverse complement strand
CGCGGCGGAACTTCGCCGCCAACGGCTGGGCGGCGGAGCTGGTCTGCGGCGACCTGCGCGACACCGCCGCTCTGCCGGAGGCCAACTCCTGCGCGCTCTGCGTCTGCAACCCGCCCTACTTCGCCGCCGGCAGCGGCCGCGCCGCCGCTGACCGCGAGCGCGCCGCCGCCCGCAGCGAGAGCGAGTGCAGCTTTGCTGACGTGGCCCGCGCCGCCGCGCGCTCGCTCAGGCAGGGCGGGCGCTTTGACTTCGTCCACCGCTCGGAGCGGCTGGCGGAGCTCTTCGCCACGCTCGCCGCCGCGCGGCTGGAGCCCAAGCGCCTGCGCTTCATCCAGCACAGCGCCGCCAAGGCGCCGGGGCTCTTCCTCTGCGAGGCCGTGCGCCTGGCCGCTCCGGGTCTCAGCGTGGAGCCCGCGCTGATACTCTGCGGCGAGGACGGGCGCGAGAGCCGCGAGGCGCGCCGCATCTATCACATGGAGGACTGAACATGGCCGGAAAGCTCTATCTGGTGGGCACGCCCATCGGCAACCTCGGCGACATCTCGCCGCGCGCCCTGCGCACGCTGGAGGAGGCGGACTTCA
Source organism: uncultured Oscillospiraceae bacterium (assembly GCA_944385805.1). Classification (GTDB taxonomy): domain Bacteria; phylum Bacillota; class Clostridia; order Oscillospirales; family Oscillospiraceae; genus Scatomorpha. The sequence continues at coordinate 16,031 of CALWYR010000169.1, read as the reverse complement.
TCGCCGCCGAGGACACGCGCGTGACGCTCAGGCTGCTCAACCACTTCAATATAAAAAAGCCGCTCGTGAGCTACTACGAGCACAACTCACGCCGCTCCGGCGCGCGCATACTCGAGCGCATCCTGGCCGGCGAGGCCCGCGCGCGCGGCCCCGGCGCGGGCGTGCCCAGCGTTTCAGACCCCGGCGAGGAGCTGGCCGCGCGCTGCGCGGAGAGCGGCGTGGAGATAAGCGCCGTGCCGGGCCCCAGCGCCGCCGTAACGGCGCTCGCGCTAAGCGCGCTGCCCGCGGGCCGCTTCTGCTTCGAGGGCTTCCTCTCCACCAGCGGGAAGAGCCGCCGCGAACACCTCGAGTCCCTGCGCGGCGAAAGGCGCACCATGCTCTTCTACGAGGCCCCGCACAAGCTGGTGAAGACGCTCGGCGACCTGCGCGACGCCTTCGGCGGGGAGCGGCGCATAGCCCTCTGCCGCGAGATGACAAAGCTGCACGAGGAGGTCGTCCGCACCACCCTCGACGGGGCCTGCGCCCTCTACGCCGAAAACCCGCCGCGCGGCGAGTTCGTACTGGTAGTAGAGGGCGCGCCGGAGGACTCCGGGCCCCGCTGCACGGAGGCGGACGCGCTCGCTCTCGTCAGGGAGCTGCGCGGCGAGGGCAAGAGCCTCAAGGAGGCCTGCCGCGTCGCCGCGGAGAGGACCGGCCTCGCGAAGAACGCGCTCTATGACCTGGCGCTCGGCGGGGATAAATGACAGCTTAATCGGCTCAATAAAATTTCCGAGGGACGCTTTCTTTTGCCGCGGCAAAAGGAAGCGTCCCTCGGGCTTTGAGCCAAAAGGCTATTGAATTGCGGGTGTTACTGCTCTTCCTCCTCGCCGCTGTCGGCGGAGGGCAGCACGTTCTCCGGAACCTGCACGATGGCCGTCGGGAAGCCGTCCGGCGCGTAGGAGCATATGGGCGCGTAGCGCTGGGCGGGGTCGCCCAGCTCAAAGTACTGGTCCATGCTGTCGCGGTCGACGCCGGAGAGCCAGCCGCTGTCGGTGACGGTGCAGAGCCGGTCGAAGACCTTGGCGAAGAGCTCCACATTCTGACCGGACTGCGCCGACTGGCCGCTGCGCAGGCCGGCGCCGTTGATTACGGCGCTGACGGGCACGTCGTAGTCGGCGAGCGCGTTGGAGACGGTCATGGCGAGGCCGCAGACGGCGGCCTCCGGGGTGGGAGTGCTGCTCAGCTGCACGGTGTAGCCGATGGGAGCGTCGGTGATGGGCATGGCCAGGTTTTGCAGCAGCAGCTCGTCAAAGCCGGCGGCGATGAGCTCCTCGCACAGCTCGACGATGTACTGCGAGACCGTCTCGCTGTAGGGGTTGAGCCAGGCGCCGTCCGTATCCGCATAGGACGCCCCGGTGTTGAGCGCCAGGGCGGAGGTGGGGCTGCGCTGGGCCAGGAGGCCGTCTACGCAGCAGCTCAGCTGCGCCACGAGGTAGATGTCCTGCTCCTTGAGCGCGGCGACGAGCGTGGAGATGTCCACCGTGCCGGCCGTGCCGAAGGAGGCGGCGACGGAGGAGGAGCTGCGCCACACCAGCTGCCCGCCGGCGGGCTTGACCTCCAGCACCAGGGCGTTGGCGTTGTAGCTGTCCATGATTTCCACGTAGCGCCCCACGCCGGTGAGGGAGACGTCGGCCGCGGGCACGTAGACGGCGATGAAGTCGCCGAGCCCCTCGCCCGCGCGGGCGGGCACGGCGGAGTAGTCCGGCTCGGCAATTTCGAGCGCGGCGCTGACCTGCTCGAGCTCAGATTCGGCGCCCACGCCGCCGTCCTCGCCGGCCCCGGCGCCGGGCAGCGACACGGAGATGCCCTCGTGCCCGAAGACGATGTATTTTTGCAGCCCGAAGAACAGCACCACGACGAGCAGGATGAGCGCGACGACCGCCCCGGCGATGATGCCGGCCAGGTTGAGCTTTTTCCGCCGCCCGCGGTAGACCTCGGGCCCACGCCGGGCCGCCATCAGGCCTTGTCTTCGATGGCCATTATCTTGGCCACGCGGCGCGCGTGACGCCCGCCGGCGAAGGCGGTGTCGAGATAGGTGTCGACTATTTTCAGCGCCAGCCCCTCGCCGAGGACGCGCGCGCCGAGGGCGAGGACGTTGGCGTCGTTGTGCTCGCGGCTCATCTGCGCGCTGTAGCAGTCGCCGCACAGGGCGCAGCGCACGCCGCGCACCTTGTTGGCGGCCATGGAGATGCCGATGCCGGTGCCGCATATAACGATGCCGCGCTCACACTCGCCGGAGGCCACGGCGCGCCCAACGGCCTCGCCGTAGTCGGGGTAGTCGCAGCTCTCGGGGGAGTAGGTGCCGTAGTCGCGGTACTCGACGCCGCGCTCGGCGAGGTGCTTCATGACGGCCTGCTTGAGCTCATAGCCGCCGTGGTCGGAGCCAATTGCCAGCATGTGAATTCCTCCTTACAGTTCTATGCGCTTGAATTCGGGCTTGTGGCGCCTGTAGACTGCCACGTACTTAAAGCCGTTCTCGGCCAGGAGCTCATAGCCCTCCCGCACGCCGAGCCCGGCGGTTTTCACGCTGTGTGAGTCGGAGCCGACGGTGACAATGTCGCCGCCCAGCTCGCGGTAGCGCCGCAGCACGTCGAGCACGGGGAAGGTGAGCCCCAGCGCCTCGGGCCGGCCCTCTGTGACGAGGTCGGCGACGTTGAGCTCTATGCCCTTGCCGTTTTCAATGAGCGTGTGCAGCAGCAGGTCGAGCCTGCCGCCGAAGCGGTCCATGCCGATGACGGCGTCGAAGCCCTGCTTGTGCATGTAGCGCAGGCAGTAGCCGATGTGCGCCATGCAGTCGAAGCAGTTGATGCCCGCGAGCTCGATGAGCTCGTCCAGATAGCGTTCGCAGAGCTCCCAGCACTGGTCGAGGCTCTGGTACTTTATATCGTAGAAGTCGGGCTCGCCGCGCAGGTTGTGCAGCGAGCCGAGGATGAAGTCGTACTCCGGCATGGCGTAGACGCGCCTGGCGCGCGCCGGGTCGTGGTTGCCCTCGCCCAGCTCGAGCCCGAGCCGGATGTCGATGCCCTCCGGGGCCTTCTCCATCGCCTCGATGAACTGCCGCACCTGGCTGCGCGGGAGCTGGAAGCGCTCGGGACCTATCTGCATGGTCTCCTGCATACCGAAGTCGACGTGGTCGGTGAAGCAGATCTCCGTGACGCCGCGCTTGAGCTCGGCCCTGGCCATGGCGGCCATGCGGTCGTCGGCGTCGAAGGAACAGCTGCTGTGTAAATGGTAATCCGCTAAAAACATCTTCTTATTCTGCCACCTTACAATTTATGTTTAAAATGAGCGCAGGACATCAGAACGGCCAGCTCGGGAACCACTTCAGGAAGCCGCGCGTGTACCACAGCGCGCACCTGAGCCCCGTCAGTACGGGGTAGAAGGCCACGAACAGCGCCGTGCTCACGCCGGTGAGAGCGTACATATTGCGCCGCCAGCCGGGCAGCTCCAGCTCGCGCAGCTTAGACCAGACGTTGGCCAGGGCCAGCAGCAGGAAGACCTCGCTGGGGAAGTAGTGATAGGCGAAGGTGAGGCGCGTCACCAGCACCCAGGGCAGCAGCTGCGCCAGGTAGCCGAGGACGATGAAGACGGCCTTCCCGTCGCGGTCCTTGAAGATGAGGATGACGTTGACTATCATGGCCAGCAGGCCCGCCCAGCAGAGGATGGGGTTCATGAAGGCCCCAAAGGCGCTCTTGGTTGTGCCGTCGGGGAAGTACTCGAGGTAGTAGAGTATGGGCCGCGCGTCCACCAGCCACTGATACCAGCGCGAGGAGTAGGGGTGCGTGCTCACGAGGTCGGAGTGGTACTCCCACATGTAGACCTGGTTGTCCCGGACAATGTCGAAGTAGTCGCGCGTGAAGTACATGCCGACGCCGCCGTCCAGCCCGCTCGCGGTGCCGTAGAAGTAGTAGCTCGCGTAGTAAATCACGAGCGGCACGGCGACGAAGAAGACGAGGCAGAAGCCGCAGTTGGCGAAGAACCTCGCGGCGAAGCGCGGCTTTTTGCCCTGGCTTATCCAGTAGACGAGCCATATCACGGCGAGGCCCGCGCCGGCGTAGATGCAGGTCCACTTGCTGGCCGCGCCGAGGCCGAAGAACAGGCCCGAGAGCGCGAGATAGCGCCACTTGCCCCCGCTCACGAAGCGCCACATGAAGAGGTACATGAGCAGGATGAAGAACACGCTGTAGGTGTCTATAGTGGCGATGCGCGTCTGCACAAAGTGCATGAAGTCGAAGGCGAATATCACCGTGCCGCAGCCGGCAATCGCGCTCGAGCGGGTCATGCGCTTGAGGAAGACGTAGAGTATGGGCAGCATCAGCACGCCGAAGAGAGTGCCCATGAAGCGCCAGCCGAAGGGCGTCATGCCAAAGAGGCGGATGCCGAGCCCGATTATCAGCTTGCCGAGAGGCGGGTGCGTTATCTCGTAGGGGTAGACGTTTTCAATGTGCTCCAGCGCGGTACGCGCGTGGTAAATCTCGTCGAAGTAGGTGCTGTTCATGTACGAGGGCCGCACAGGGACCGTGTCCTGCTCGTCAAAGAGCGCGGCGCAGCCGGCGTCGTAGTCAAAGCTGGCGGCGTCGTAGCGGTTCCCGTCCCCGTCGTAGATCGCAACCTCGCCGAGGTCGAGCTCCGCCGAGGCGGTTATGCGGATATAGCGAGCCGAGCGGTCGGCGACGCCCTCCGCGGCGGGGGAGACGTCTAGCCACTTGAAGAGGTCGTTGTACTCCTGCGGCAGGGTGACGGCGTCGCGCCAGGTCTCGCCGTCGTCGGAGAACTCGAGCTGGTATTCGCCCGTGTGCAGGCCGGTATAATAGCGCACCATGCCTATGTCCAGCTCCTCGCCGAAATCGATGAGCGCGTACTGCCCGCGCGCGGTGAAGCTGCACCAGCTCTGCGGCGCGCTCATGTCGCCGAGGCCGACGAAGGCGGTGACTGCGTAGAGCGCCGTGATGATGAGGCAGAGCGCCGCGTCCAGCCTGGTGAGCCGGCCGCTGCGCGCGGCGAAGGTGAAGCGCGGGCGCAGCACGCGGCCCGTGTCCGGGTCGGCGGGCAGGCGCGCGTCCGAGAGCGCCGGCATCCAGGCCCGGGCGGCGAGTATGACAAAGGCCGCCGCGAGGGCGGGCAGGATATAGGTGAGCCAGTTCACGACGGCACCTCCGTACATTTCGGCATCGTAAGCATCATATTATTATACACTCTCGTCCCCGCAATGTCCATAAGGAAGACGCGCCGCGAGGCTTTTTATGCCCGCCGCGGCAAGTATGGCGAGGAAGGGGATGATAAAATAGCGGTATCTGCTCTGTATCTCAATCAGCAGGTAGACGGCGAAGAAGGCCAGCAGCACCCCGCGGGCGAGGCTTTCCGCCGCGCTCTCGCGCCGGCGCAGGCAGCCGCAGAAGGCGAGAGGCGCCGCGGCGAGGAAAAAGGCGCGTTCGGCGCTGCGCAGGGCGTAGGCCGCCCCGCTCTCGACGCCGAGCCAGATGTCCTCATAGCGGCCCCAGAAGAGCGCCGCCTTTTCGGCGAAGAAGAGCGGCAGGCTGTCACAGGCCGCCAGCGAGGCGCGAATGGCCTCCAGCGCGGCGGCGCGGCGCTCCGCGCCGTCCGCGATGGAGAGGATGTAGGCGACGGAATCGTCATAGCCGCCGGCCGTGGCCGTGTCGAGGCCGAGGACGAATTTCCACTCGGGCGCGGCGTTGCCTATGCCCCGCGGCGCCATGCCGCCGAGGGCGGCTCCGGCGGCCAGCGTCAGCGCGATATAGCCGGCGGCGAGGCAGGCGAAGCCCGCGAGCAGCCGCTTTGCCTCCCCGCGGCGCGCGAGCAGCGCGAGCACCAGCGCGGCAAGCGCTCCGCAGAAAATGAGCACGGCCTCCGGCCGCATGAGGTTGCCCAGCGCGATAGCCGCCCCGGCGAGGGCGGAGCGCGCGAGCCCTCCGCCGAGCGCGAGGTACACGCCCAGCAGCATCAGGCAGAGCGAGATGCACTGGTTGGTCAGCACCGGCGTAATCAGCAGCGCGCCGGGCCAGGCGGCGTAGATTAGCCCGGCGGCGAGCGCCGCTCCGCCGGGCGCGAAGCGCAGCGCTATGAGATAGACCAGCAGGGCCGTGGCGGCGCCGTAGAGCGAGTTGAGGAGCCCGAAGGCGCACACCCCGCCGCCCAGGCGGATGACCAGAGCCTCATAGAGCGCGAAGGGTATCTGATAGCCCCAGAGCTCGAAGTATTCGCCGGCGAAAGCCGCGGGGTCGCCCGCCGCGGCGCTCTGCGCGGCCTCATACATGAGCGCGAAGTCGCTGACGGGCTCGCAGGGCAGCAGGAACACGGCAGCGGCGCGCAGCGCGAGCGCCGCGGCAAAGACGGCGGCGCCGCCGAAGCGCGCATCCCGCGGCAGGAAACGCGCCGCGAGTACGGCCAGCAGGGCGAGTATGAGGGCGGCGAATATCAGCGCCAGGCCGCGCTTGGGCGAATTGAGCAGCACATAGAGCGCGGCGGAGCCAAAAGCGGCGGCGCAGATGGCGGCGCAGGCCCACGCGAGGGCGCTGTCGAGTACGATATGAAGCTTTCCGCGCGCAGCCATCAAGCTCTTCACGCTCCTTCCCGTGAAGGATTATAACCCAGCCGGGCGCGCGGGGCAAGTAAAAATCATATTGTCTTAGTGTTGACAGCTTGACATAAAGCTTCTTTCTGGTGTAAAATAGCGTGATAATATTAAGGGGTAACGGGGAAAGCCCTTTTGATATTAGTGCTTTACACGGCGTCCGCGCCGTTATCTGTTCTATCACAAACCAAGGGAGGCGTATACACCAGTCATGACTTTATGGGAAATACTCGGCATCATAATCGGTGCGATTGTGGTGCTGGTCATAGGATTCCTGCTGGGTATTGTGTACCGCAAGAGGGTCGCCGAGCGCGAGATATCGAGCGCTGAGGAGGAGGCCAAGCGCATAATCAACGAGTCCATCAAGGCCGCCGAGAGCAAAAAGCGCGAGGCCCTTGTCGAGGCGCGCGAGGAGATACACAAGAACCGCACGGAATATGAGCGCGAGGTCAAGGAGCGCCGCAGCGAGCTCTCCAAGCAGGAGCGCAGGCTCCAGCAGAAGGAGGAGAACCTCGACCGCAAGACCGACGCCCTGGAGAAGAAGACCGAGGCCCTCAACCAGAAGCTCAGCCAGGCCGAGGCCATGCAGGAGGAGGTCAGGCTCGTCAAGAAGAGCCAGCTCGAGATGCTCGAGAAGATCTCCGGCTACACTCAGGAGGAGGCCAAGCAGTACCTCATCTCGAATATAGAGACCGAGGTAACGCACGAGATGGCCGCCAAGGTGCGCGAGGTCGAGGCCAAGTACAAGGACGAGGCCGACGAGCGCGCGAGAGAGATTATCGCCACCGCCATCCAGCGCTGCGCCGCCGACCACGCGAGCGAGATCACCGTCTCCGTCGTACCACTCCCCAACGACGAGATGAAGGGCCGCATCATTGGACGAGAGGGACGCAACATTCGTTCCATCGAAACGCTCACCGGCTGCGATCTCATCATCGACGACACGCCCGAGACGATCACCGTCTCCAGCTTTGACCCCGTCCGCCGCGAGATTGCGCGCATCGCGCTCGAGCGCCTCATCCAGGACGGGCGCATCCACCCTGCCCGCATCGAGGAAATGGTCGCCAAGGCCCAGCGCGAGGTAAACGCCACTATAAAGGCGGAGGGCGAGCGCGCCGCGTTCGAGACGAACATCCACGGCCTGCACCCGGAGATAATCCGCCTGCTCGGCCGCATGAAGTACCGCACGAGCTACGGCCAGAACGTCCTCAACCACTCGATAGAGGTCGCCCACATCGCCGGCCTGCTGGCCGCCGAGCTGGGCGTGGACGTCACGACCGCCAAGCGCGCCGGCCTCCTGCACGACCTGGGCAAGAGCATCGACCACGAGGTCGAGGGCAGCCACGTCACGATAGGCGTGGACATCGCCAGGAAGTACAAGGAGTCGCCCGAGGTCATCCACGCGATTGAGGCCCACCACGGCGACGTGGAGGCGCACAGCGTGATAGCCTGCCTCGTCCAGGCCGCCGACGCCATCTCCGCCTCCCGCCCCGGGGCAAGGCGCGAGAACATCGAAAACTACGTCAAGCGCCTCGAGAAGCTCGAGGAGGTCACCCGCAGCTTCCCCGGCATCGACAGCTGCTACGCTATCCAGGCCGGCCGCGAGATCCGCGTCATGGTCAAGCCCGACGAGGTCAGCGAGGACCAGATGGTCCTCCTCGCGCGCGACATCGCCAAGAAGATAGAGAGCGAGCTCACCTACCCCGGCCAGATAAAGGTCCACGTCCTGCGCGAGACCAAGGCCGTGGAATACGCGAAATAAGCGCTGGCCCGCCCCCATATACGCGGCGGCCGGCCGCGCCCAACGCAGGATATTGTATCCGCCCGGGGCTTGCCCCGGGCGGATTTCCATGCCGCGCCCCGGAAGGAGCCGAAAAAACGCGGCGTTTTCAAATTTCTCTTGCTATTTGGCGGCGCTTGTGTTAAAATACCATCTGCGCCTTGTAACCATGCCCTCCGGCATACTCAAGGCAGCTTTTAATGAGGTGAACGACATGAAGGAAGGCATCCATCCCAAGTACTACAAGACCACGATCCGCTGCGCCTGCGGCAACGTGATTGAGACCGGCTCCACCCGCGAGAACATCACCGTCGAAATCTGCTCCAAGTGCCACCCGTTCTACACCGGCAAGCAGAAGCTCGTCGACACCAGCGGCCGTGTTGATAAGTTCAACAAGAAGTACGGCATCAAGGCCTGAGCCTGATGGCGGAGACATAAATTGCCCGGCTGAGATTCACTCGCCGGGCGATTTTATTTAAACGCATTTCCGGATTTTTCAAGAGGTATTGCAATTGAACGACACCACAAGGAAAAAGGAACGCGCCGCGCTGGCCGGGCTTTCGGCGGCCAGCATGGACGCGGGGGAGCGCTCCACCGAGGAGAGCATGGACGAGCTCGCCGCGCTGGTGGAGACCGCCGGCGGCGAGGTCGTGGGCTCCGTTTTGCAGCAGCGCGCGGCGCCCGACCCGCGCAGCTTCATCGGCGGCGGCAAGGTCGCCGAGCTCAAGGAGCTCATAGCCAACGCCGGCTGCGACCTCGCCGTCTTCGACAACGAGCTCACGCCCAGTCAGATGCGCGTGCTCGGCGAGGAGCTTGGCGTGCGCGTGCTCGACCGCAGCGGGCTCATACTCGACATCTTCGCCCAGCGGGCGCGCACGCGCGAGGGCAAGCTCCAGGTCGAGCTCGCGCAGTACGAATACCTCCTGCCGCGGCTCACGGGCATGTGGACGCACCTGGTGCGCCAGACGGCCTCGGGCGGCTCCTCGCCCATCGGCACGCGCGGCCCCGGCGAGACGCAGCTTGAAACCGACCGCCGCCACATCCGCCGCCGCATCCAGAAGCTGCGCGAGGAGCTTGAGCAGGTGCGCAAAGTGAGAAGCGTCCAGCGCCGCCGCCGCGAGCGCAGCGCCATGCCCGTCGTCGCCATCGTGGGCTACACCAACGCGGGCAAGAGCACGCTTTTAAATCAGCTCACCGGCAGCTCCATAGAGGCCAACGACCGCCTCTTCGACACGCTCGACACCACCACCCGCCGCCTCAAGCTTGACGAGGCGCAGGAGGTGCTGCTCTCGGACACCGTCGGCTTCATCCGCAAGCTGCCGACGCACCTTGTCGAGGCCTTCAAGGCCACGCTCGAGGAGCTGCAATACGCCGACGTTCTGCTCCACGTCGCGGACATCACAAGCCCCGACCTCGAGGTGCAGACCTCCGTCGTCGACGAGCTCATAGAGAAGCTCGGCGCGGGGCAGACGCCGCGCATCATGGTCTACAACAAGTGCGACCGCTATCTCGGCGAGCTGCCGCACGGGCAGAACACCGTCTGCGTCTCCGCCCGCACGGGCGAGGGAGCGAAGGAGCTCGTGGCCATGATAGCGGAAATACGCGGGCGCCGCAGCCGCCGCGTGCGCCTCGCCCTGCCCTACGCCAAGAGCCGCGTGCTCGACACGCTGCGCCGCGAGGCCGCCGTGCTGGAGGTGGAGTACACCGAGGAGGGCGTCGAGGCCGAGGCCGTCGTGAAGCCCGAGCTCTGGGGCCTGGTGCGCGAATACGTGATTGAATAGTAAAAGGGGGCCGGTCAGCTGACCGGCCCCCTTTCGCTGAGGCAGGGAAAATGTATGGAAAAGGAGTGTGAAGAGAGGTATCAGTACAAATCGGCGGTCTCCATCAGCGTGACGTTGAGATAGGCCATGTCGCCGCCGTAGCGGTATAGCTCCAGCGTGACGTAGCCGCCGACTTCCTTGGCGTCTATTATTTCGGAGAGCTGGGAGACCTCGCTCACCTGCTCGCCGTCGACGGAGACGAGGATGTCGCCCGGCTGCACGCCCTGCGCCTCGGCGTCGGAGCCGGGGGAGACCGCGCTCACATAGAGCCCGGCGGGGATGCCGTAGTGCTCGGCGGCGGCCAGGGGTATGGCGCCGACGGTGATGCCCAGCGCGGGGCGGCCCAGCACCTTCCCGTCGGCGAAGAGGGCGTCGGAAACCTCCTTGACCGTGTCGACGGGGATGGCAAAGCTGAGGCCCTCGATGCTGGAGCCGGCGTAGACGCTCACCAGCTTCATGCTGGTCACGCCCACGACCTGCCCGTACATGTTGAAGAGCGCGCCGCCGGAGCTGCCGTTGTTGATGGCGACGTTGGTCTGTATGAGGGTCATGGGGTGGTTGGTGTAGGTGATGTCGCGGCTGAGCGCGGAGATGATGCCGTCGGTCATGGTGCCGCGCAGCTCGGGCCCGAGCGGGTTGCCGATGGCGGCGGCCTGCTCTCCGACGGTCACGCCGCCGGCGCAAAACTGCGCGGCGGACAGGCCCACGGCGTCTATTTTGATGATGCCGAGGTCGCTGGGCGAATCCGCGCCGACCAGGCTGGCGGGGTACTCGCGGTCGTCCCAGAGCGTGACGGTGCAGCTCTCCGCGCCTTCGAGCACGTGCGCGTTGGTGAGGATGTAGCCGTCGCCGGTCATGATGATGCCGCTGCCCCAGACGTACTTGGCGCCGTCGTCGACCGTGCAGGTGATGGCGACGATACTGGGCGCGCAGGCCTCGTAGAGCCCGGCCAGGGTCATGGCCTCGCCCTCGGGCCGCGGCGTCAGCTCCAGCGTGAGGCCGTCGGCCCGCACGCGGGGCAGCTCGCAGCTGAAGGCGCCGCTGCTCTCGGAGCTGTCGTAGTAGCTGCTGAAGTATTCGCGGTAGTCCTCATCAAAGCGCTCCGAGGCGGAGGACGCGTCCGGCGGGACAAGGGCGTCGTCGCCCGAGAAGAGCAGCGCCGAGGCCGCGATGACAAGCACCAGCAGCAGGCAGAGCGCCGCCGCGCGGGCCCAGACGTGCTTTTTGCGCCCCGGGCCCATGAAAAGCTCCTCTTTGAGGCCGGAGGAACGGTTGGAAGGAGTCGGTGAGGAGTGGGATCCCGTTCCGTCCGGCCCGGAGCTCCCGGCGGGACCGGCGCCGTACCATTCCGAAAGGCGCCGGCTTCTATCTTCGTCCATGAAGGGTACCCCCTGAGGTCAAAGTTATAGTATCGTGAAGATTTGTGCTGGGCGTGAACAGAATCCTAATATTCTGTAAACGTCCCGGCTTTTACGCCTGCCCGCCCGGCGGCGGGTCCTCCGCGCGCGGCTCCGCGCCGCGGCGGCGGCGCGCGTCGGCCCGGGAGGCCTTGGCCTTGTCGGACTTGCCCTTGTCCGCCTTGGCCTTGTCGGCCTTGGGCTTCTCGCGCGAGAGCGTGAGCGTGAAGACGAACTCCGTCACGCCGTCGGCGCTGGTGACCGCGATATCCTCGTTGTGCGCGTCGAGGATGCTCTTGACGAGGTAGAGGCCGAGGCCCACGCCGTCGCGGTCACGGCTGCGGGAGCGGTCGGACTTGTGGAAGCGGTCGAAGATGAGCGGCAGGTCGTCGGCGGGGATGCTCTCGCCGCGGTTCTTGACGGAGACGTAGGCCTTGCTGCCCTGCTTCCAGAGCGCGACGGTGATGGCCGTGCCCGGCTCGGCGAACTTGACGGCGTTGTCGAGCAGGTTGTAGAAGACCTGAGTTATGGAGTCCGGGTCGGCCGTGACCGTCATGTGGTCGTCGGGCAGCTGCAAATCCATATCGAGCCGCTTGTCCTCGGCGCGGCTCTCGAAGTTGAGCAGTGTGCGGATGATGAGCTCGTTGATGTCAAAGTCGCGCCGCTTGGTGAGGTCGCTGCCCTCGCTGCGCAGGCGCGAGAGGCTGAGCATGTGCCGCACGAGGCGGCTGAGCCGCCGCGTCTCGTCGGCGATGGTGGCGAGGTACTTGTCCTCCTCCTCCTTTGGTATGGTGCCGTCGAGAATGCCGTCGGCGAAGCCGGCGATGGTGGTCATGGGCGTCTTGAGCTCGTGGGAGACGTTGGCTATGAACTCGTTGCGCAGCTCCTCGCTGCGCTCGAGAGAGTCGGCCATGGCGTTGAAGGAGGTCGTGAGCGCGGCCAGCTCGTCGGTGCCCTTGTTCTCTCGCACTCGCACGGAGAAGTCGCCGTGGGCGAAGCGGCGCGCGGCGGCGGTCATCTCGTCAAGCGGCTCGGAGAGCTTCTTGGAGACGACCAGGCTCATGACCAGGGCCAGCGAGAGCACGGCCAGCGCCACGGCGAGGAAGACCCAGAGGAAGGCCGACCAGCCGCCGATAATGGTCGAGCGCGTGCTGCTGACAAAGACGTAGCCGTCCTCGCCGCCGCCGGAGATGGGCATGGCGTAGACGTAGCGCGGGACGTAGAAGACGCCGCCGAGGTCGGTGAGCTCGTTCAGCTCGCCGGCGGAGCGCAGCTCGCCCATATCCTCCTCGCCCACGGCGAGGCCAATGTGGCGGCAGCGGCCGGGGTCGTCGCTGCAGGAGACGATGCGCCCCTCGCCGTTGGCGACGAAGATGTCGTTGCCGGAGATCTCATGCGCCACGCTGAGGCTGATGCGCATATCCCAGCCGTAGAGGTCATAGTTGCCCGCGGTGTCGGCCATGTGCGCCACGGCCTCGGCGTTGGACTTCATGGAGTCCCGGTGCGAGTCGATGATGAAATTCTGGCCGAGGAAGAACAGCGCGCAGCCGATGAAGAGGAAGCTCACCAGCACCATCACGGCGGTGGAGAGGAAGTTGCGGAAGTATATGCTCTTCATTTCTTATCCGCCGGGGCGTCCTGCTCCGGGCTGTCGTTGACCTCAAACTTGTAGCCCACGCCCCAGACGGTCTTGAGCGACCACTGGTCGGAGACGCCCTCGAGCTTCTCGCGCAGGCGCTTTATGTGCACGTCCACCGTGCGCGAGTCGCCGAAGTAGTCGAAGCCCCAGACCTCGTCGAGCAGCTGGTTGCGCGTGAAAACGCGGTTGGGCGAGGCCGCGAGGTGGTAGAGGAGCTCCATCTCCTTGGGCGGGGTGTCGATTTTCCTGCCGTTGACTATGAGCTCATAGCTGTCGAGGTTAATCACCAGCTTGTCATAGACGAGCTTCTTCTCCACGGGCGCGGCCACGCCGTCGGCGCGGCGCATGACCGCGTGGATGCGGGCGAGCAGCTCCTTGACCTCAAAGGGCTTGGTGACGTAGTCGTCCGCGCCCATCTCGAGGCCGCTGACCTTGTCATAGGTCTCGCCCTTGGCGGTGAGCATGATGATGGGGACCTGGGAGGAGCGGCGGATTTCCTTGCAGACCTGCCAGCCGTCCATGACGGGTAGCATGATGTCGAGCAGTATCACGTCCGGCTCGACCTCCCCGGCCAGGCGCAGGCCCGCGCCGCCGTCTGAGGCGATGCTGACCTCGAAGCCGTCCTTCTCCAGATAGAGCCTGAGCAGCTCGGCGATGTTCTTGTCGTCTTCAATAACAAGGGCCTTTTTGTTCATATATATTCCTCCAGAGCTTGCGTTTAAATCCTACTGAAATTATAGCTTTTCCCATACCGATGTGAGTTAAAAATCTGTGAATAAAAAAGCGAAGGGAAGGAGAGCCTTCCCTTCGGCTTTTATTTCTTATAGAGCTCCGCCTTCGCCTCGCAGTAGAGGCAGCGGTAGGTGTGGGTCTCGCGGTCGGAGAGGAAGAAGACCTGGTCGAGGCCGGGCTCCACGGTGCTGATGCAGCGGGGGTTGCGGCACTTGAGGACGTTCACTATGCGCTCGGGCAAATCCAGCTTGCGCTTGGAGACGAGCTTACCCTCGCGTATGACGTTTATGGTCGCGTCCGGGTCGACGAAGCCTATGACGCCGAGGTCGAGGTTGTCGGGCGAGTCTATCTTGATGATGTCCTTGCGGCCCAGCTTCTGGCTGGGGGCGTTCTTGATAATGGCCACCGTGCAGTCGAGGTCGCCGAGATGCAGCAGGCGGTAGAGGTCCATGGCCCCGCCGGCGCGGATGTGGTCTATGACAAGGCCGTTCTTGATGGAGTCGATGTTCATTTCTCAGCCTCCTCGAGCAGCTTGAGTATGAGCGCCATGCGCACGAACTTGCCGTTGAGCGCCTGGCGGAAGTAGCAGGCGCGCGGGTCGGAGTCTATCGCGGTGTCTATCTCGTTGACGCGCGGCAGCGGGTGGAGAATCGAGAGCTCGCGCTTGGCGCCGGCCAGCTTGGCGGGCGTGAGGATGTAGCTGTCCTTCAGGCGGAGATAGTCCTCCTCGTTGAAGAAGCGTTCGCGCTGGACGCGGGTCATGTAGAGCACGTCGAGCTCGGGCATGACCTCGGCGAGGTCGCGCACCTCGGCGAAGTCCGCGCCGCTCCTTATGAGCACGTCCTGGCGCACATAGCCGGGAAGGCGCAGCTCCTCGGGCGAGATGCAGACGAAGCGCACGCCCTCGCAGCGGGTGAGCGCGGCTATGAGCGAGTGGACGGTGCGGCCGAACTTGAGGTCGCCGCACAGGCCGATCGTGAAATTGCCGAGCGAGCCCTTCTCGCGGCGAATGGTCATGAGGTCGGTGAGGGTCTGGGTCGGGTGGTTGTGCCCGCCGTCGCCCGCGTTGATGATGGGCACGGTGGAGTGCAGCGCGGCGGCGAGCGGAGCGCCCTCCTTGGGATGGCGCATGGCGATTATGTCCGCATAGCAGCCGACGACGCGCACGGTGTCCGCCACGCTCTCGCCCTTGCTCGCCGAGGAGCTGGCCGCCTCGGAGAAGCCCAGCACCTTGCCGCCGAGCTCCATCATCGCGGCCTCGAAGCTCAGGCGGGTGCGGGTGCTCGGCTCGAAGAAGAGCGTGGCGAGCTTCTTATAGCGGCAGACCTCGCGGTAGTCGGCGCGGCGGGCCATGATGTCGTCGGCGAGATCGAGCAGGGAGACAATCTCCTCCTGCGAGAGGTCGCGTATGTCGATGAGGTGCCTCATTTGAGCGCCTCCTGCCACGCGCCGTCGTCGGGGTTGTCCCGGAAGGCCATGAGCGCGGGCACGTAGCTCGCCGGGAAGGCCCCGTCCGCCGCCGCGGCGGCGACGACCTCGTCAAAGTTCGTGAGGCAGTGGGCAACGGTGTTGTGCTCCGCCAGGCGTTTTTTGCCCTTCTCCATGCCGTAGGTGAAGAGCGCGGCGATGCCCAGCACCTCGGCCCCGGCCTCGCGCAGGGCCTCCACGGCCTCGAGCGCGCTCCCGCCGGTGGAGATGAGGTCCTCGACCACGACGACCTTCTCACCGGGCGTCAGCCTGCCCTCGATGCGGTTCTGACGGCCGTGGTCCTTGCTGCCGGAGCGGACGTAGCCCATGGGCAGGCCGAGGATGTGCGCGGCTATGGCCGCGTGGGCGATGCCCGCGGTGGCGGTGCCCATAAGCGCCTCGGCCTCGGGGAACTCGCGCCTTATCATTTCCGCGAGTGCGTTTTCAACGCCGTCGCGCACTTCGGGCGCGGTGAGGATGAGGCGGTTGTCGCAGTATATGGGGCTCTTTATCCCGCTGGCCCAGGTGAAGGGCTCGTCGGGGCGGAGGAAGACCGCGCCGATGC